>NZ_AYWU01000031.1:0-70555 GCF_000502375.1 Mesorhizobium sp. L48C026A00
TCCGGATCTCGAACCGGCTCCAAGTTCAGCGCGGGAGACTGAATGTCATCGGCCTGCTCTCTTTCGGCCCGCCGCCAGGCTCCGAGAAGCCGCTCCAGATTGGCGAAACTGCCAGTGTAGCCGCGCTGCTTGACGTCATGAAACAGGTGCCGTCCGCAGCGGTTCCCATCCTTCCAGCATTGGGCGAGGAAGGCTTCGAAATACCAAGGTGATGTGGGGTTCAATGCTGCGCGCCGCCTGTCTGGCGGAGCCTTGAACTTGAGCCAATTCGCAACGCTGCGACGTTCATAGCCGGTCCGGCGGGCGATCTCGCTATACGACAGTCCCTCGTCGCGCAAAGCGTGGAGCGTTTCGAGTATCTCCTGACGAGCTTGCCTATGCGCGAGACGGGCGCGCCGGCGATGTGTCGCAGCGTCGACGATTGCNTCCTCCGACAGGATGGCCCTGCCGGTGGCACGTCCAGAAAGGCTCATCTGTTCTTCGATGGCCGAGCGAAGATTCTGGACCAGGTGAAATCGATCGGCAACCTGTCGCGCCTGTGGTGCGCCCTCGCGAACAGCCTGCGCATAGAGGCCGCAGCGGTCCCGGCTGACGACTTCGACCGAAGGATGGCTCCGCAGCCACTTGGCCGCACTCTCAACGCTCCGATCGTCCAGAATGTCGACAACCGAGCGGCGCTCGAGATCAACCACGATGGTCCCGTAGCTTGTCGCCCGCCGCCAACTCCAGTCATCGATGCCGACCACCCGGACCTCGGAGTTGCGGTGAGCGACCGTGGCATCCCGCTTCAACTGCCGCAGGATGGTGTCGTCGCTGACCGGCATGCCGAGCCGTTCCATCAAGCGCTCGCCAGGACGGCCGCCAGTGCTGTGGCCAAGCAGGCCAACAATCTCCCCGACCCTTCTCGTCCGACGCGCATAAGGAGCAGCGATCATCGGCAGCCGGTCGGTGAACGTTTGTCGCTCACATTTGCGATATGAGCACCGCCAGCGGCGCAGCAGGAGCTTAACTGTCACCGGCCTGCCCTGGACTGGCAGATCCTGGAGGTGACGGTTGGACCAGCCATGCCGACTTCGGCTTCGCCGACCACAATCGGGGCAAATGCCGATCGCGGATCCGGCAGCTGAAACAACCCAACTGTCATCAACAGCGAGCGCGACACCCAGAATCTTGACCCCTGGGCCGGGTGACCATTTCGATTTTGTTCGCATGCCCGCCCATAGCGACNGAGCGCGACACCCAGAATCTTGACCCCTGGGCCGGGTGACCATTTCGATTTTGTTCGCATGCCCGCCCATAGCGAGAGCGCCACTAACAGCGGATGAACCACACAAAGTGAGGAAGAACCCCATTAACTGCCAAGCGACACGATTTCATTCCTGAATCTGATGCCCGCCTGATCGTGAATGCGGGGCCGGCGGCGCAAATGGGCGGGCTGGATAGTTCGGCAATAAAGCAGCTTTACGGTGGCTGACCCTCATGGCCTATGGGGCCAAGCCGACGCCGTAGCGTTCGGCGATGCGCCAGAACCAATCCTGATCGAGATCGACTTGACGTTCTTTTTCTTCGATTGCGCCGGCTGACCGATCAAACAGCGCATAGCAAAGCTCGGTGTCGTCATGCCGGGCGTGGTAGGCTATTCCATCCGCGTTGATCGGATGCCGAAGCAGAGCCTGGGACCAGGTTTGCGGGACGTCATAGGGCAGGCCACCGTGCGAAACCTCGCCGGTGGCGCCGAGGCGCGCCAGGCCGGTCCCGGCGAGCCGGATCAGTTTCAGATCTCTTTTTGCGCTAAGGTGGACATAGGCCTTCCGCTGGAGCAGGTCACTGTCGATGAGCGTGCGACCTGGTGTGCGCAGGAAGGTTTCCGCGAAGGCACCGCTGGCCCCCTTCGCCGTGTAAAGCACGCCGTAGGACGCATCTGGAGCGTTGAAGCGCCCGGTCGTCGAGGTGTCGAAGAAGATCGGCTCTAGCTTGCTGGTATAGAAGCGGTGCAGGCTCTCCCCTGCTCGAAGCTCGACCAGTTCTGGATTTCGTCGGACGAGATCGGCGGGAGGGAGCGGGCCGCTCACGCCCCCTGCTCGCCGTGCCGCCTCGCGGTTTCGATTACGGGAGCACGCTCGCCGGATTTCAGCAGGTCGATGGGCTTACGATTGCCGAGCCGATCATCCGGGTGGGAAAGGAAATTGAGGACCGTCCACGGATTGCTGGTCTGCAGGGCTTCGCGAACCGCCTTTAGGCCGGGCACAACGGTGCCATCGCGATTGAACTGCAGCGTGGGATAGCTGCGACGATTGCTCGGGCCGGGAACGGCAAGCAGTGTACCTTCCTGCACACGCTTGTCGATTGCCTGACGGGACACGCCGCGCATCAGCGTGCGGACCTGATCGAGATCGTAGGCCCCGCCGGCATCTCGCAGGTCCTCCTGCGCAATGCGGATACCCTCGAGCATCGCGCGGCTGCGGGCATCGGGTTCAAATGCCGTCTTGTCGACGAGCGACCTCTCATCGCCGCGCGCCGAGCCCGGCTCCTTTTCGATCACTTCGGTAACCCGGGCGACGCGACCGCGGACGGTCTTCCTGATTTCCCGGACTGACTCCGGTCTCGACGACACGATCGCGACATGGGCCCCGGCGGGCAGCTTGAACCCGGAGAGCGCCTTCATCGGATCGCCTTTCATCGTGAACATCGTCACCACGCCCATCGGCGTCTTGCCCCGCTCTTTCGCGGAGGCGGTCGAAGTCTTGGAATGTGCTTTGTCAGCCATGTGCCTTATCTCCTGCACTCAAATATGGCGATCAGAGCAACTTTGTCAACCTGCGCAACTATGACAACGCGGCGAGCTTCAAAGGATTCCCCATGCGCGGTAGCGTCCCCTCCCCGTCATTTCCCGCACGCCGAGGTCGGCGGGCGCCGCGTTGTGTTACCTTCGCAGCCTTGGCGATCATGGCGGCGGAAACGACGGGCCGTGACAGGACAAGTTCGACGACGGCGGGCAGGCTACTCGACGAACGGCGACCGCGCAGCCGGCGCTCCATCTGTTCGCGCGCCTGCGCCAGACGGGCGGTCTCCTTCATGCCGGCCTCGGCCGAGGACGATATCGCAAAGCGATCAAGCGAGTCACTCGCACCTGAGCCCGGCGCCGCTCTCTGGGAACGGCCTTCAAGCCGACATTGAAGCGGAACAAATGCGAGCCGACCTTGCTCCGCGCCCGGAGATAGGCGCTGACCTGTTGCCCGCCAAGCCAGTGCTGGCGCTGCATCGGTTCGAGCGTCTCCCAGGCATCCCAAAGCAAGGCCGCGCCGAGCGCCGGAGTTCCTCGAGAGGCCGATCGCCCGTCCACCACACTAAGTGAGGAAGAACCTGATTAACTGCCAAGCGACAACTGATGGTTTATCTGCCATTGCGATAAATGGATACCAGCCCATCCCCAAAACCCTAGGCAAGCTGAAATGCGGGTCGCTCATCCCGCTTAACGAACCGGTTTTCGATGTTTGGCGAACCCACATAGGGTCTGATATGGCGAAGGAACACGTTTAGTTCGACCGCAGAAATCAGCGGCTACGGAACACCGGCTCGGCTCGCAGAGAACACGCTGAAAAGCAACATGCCTGCCAGCACAAGCGAAAGTGCGGAGAGGCCGTAGATGACAAGCGGCTGGAGGATCGGGAAGAAGGTCACCGACCCGCCATTTTCCGCGCCGTGATTGCCGTAGTGATAGGCGTTGTCGAAGTAGCCGCCTTTCCGGTCTCCTTTCGGCGTGACCAGCTGCATCCGCCCGGCACTGGAGTGTAGACAGAGCGGCACGTTCTTAATGGCTGAGCAGCCCGACAGTTCGGACGGCGTGTAGCCGAATGTATCGGGATAGATGTAGACTGCGCCTTCACTCTCGAATTTCTGGATGAAATGGACCTGCGCCGCCAGAGGCAGCAGGACAAAGGCGGTCAAAGTCAGGGCCGCGGTCCGGCGCAGCGTTGAGGAGATGGGAATGGCGCTGAGACTGCCGAAGGAAGGGACGCGCGCCGCCCAGGGATGCAAACGCCGGGATCGAGAGAACACAAGGAACATATAGAACACTATTGGCGCCATGAACGCGAACAGATGCATGCCCCAAAATGCGTTGAGTAGCCTGTTCTTCCCGCCCATCGTGATCGGCTCGAAAATCTCGGTGCCGCGTTCGGCTTGGAAATGCGCAAAGAGCAGAAGGAAGAAGGCTGCGGAGAGGATGGTCCAGCCGCGCATGAAGGATGGCGACAAGGGCCGCCTCTCAAACGGGAGAGGCGGCCAGAACGCCTGCAGATCGGCGACCGGGATCATGTAGGCGACACGTTCAACATCTGACTTGAACCTGCGCACGATCATGCCTACCACGGCCTCGTGCTCATTGTCCCACACCGCGCCGCCGCTATAGCCGCCCTCGACGAAAGCCCCAGCATTCCGGCTGCCTTCGATCTGGATCCAAGCGTCGGTGTTCTGTCCCATGAATTGCGCATCGACATGGTTCCCAATGCTACGGCCGGGGGCGATTCCGAAAACGCTCAGGCGGTCGCCATCCAGCGATTTGCCCGAGATATCGGCAAGCAGCGCCTGCCCGGCTTCCGGCGGTGCGTCCTTGTCGAGCCTGATCACGGCGATGTCGTCGAGCGGCGTTTCTCCAGCGGCCCGCCACTTGATTACCCTTCCAGGGAACGGCTCGCTCGCAGGCAGCATCGGAAAGCCTACTTGGACGACCGCGTTAGACGCAGGCGGGTTCTGCGCGTCGGCGGGTTCACCCAAGGCGACGTTCACGACATGCGCGCAGGTCAGAACATGGCGGCTGTCGACGACCATCGCCATGCCTGCATGCTCACCATTCGCTTTCAGGACCCGAGCTATTCCGGCGGCTTTGGCCGCCCGCTTGCCACCGACTCCGCCCCGCAGCATGAATACCCTCTAATACTTTGTGACATCATTGACGCGCATTATGGACCCTGCACAAGCCCGTCGCCGACGTCTTCCGGGTCGAGCGGGCTAAGGTCAATTGCCGTTTCCCTGATCTGTTGCACGACCCAATCCGCCGAAAAACCCTGCGGCATCTTCTTTTGTGCCCACAAAGCCGCGACTCCGGCCACATGCGGCGTCGCCATGCTGGTGCCGCTCAGCGCGATCAGGCCACCTCCCGCCTTGGCGGACCAGATGTCTTCGCCGGGCGCCGACACCACAGCGCCTTCGTTGGAGAAATTCGCCACCCGGTATTTTTTCTTGCCGTTATTTTCGTCGAACCCGAGCGCCGCCACGGAGAGAAACCGCTCGCCCGACGCCGGAGGCGCGACGATGATCGAGTAATTCGGTCGGTCGCTCTCGTTGCCGGCCGCCGCCACCAGCACGCTGCCGGCAACGACGCCATCAACGCCGAGCATCATCTGCGACAGTCTGTCGAACACGCGACTGTTTTGCCGGTAGCCGGCTAGCGCGATCGACGTCGCCTCCGCCTGCGTAAATTGCTTCTTGTCAATCAGGTGCTGCTGATATCCGACGAAATCCATGCCGAGCGACATGGAGATGACATGGGCACCCTCGAGCTTCGCCCAGAAGATGGCGTTGACGATATCCTCGGAAGAGCCGCCGCCTTCGCCGAGTACCTTGCCGATCAGGGCTCGCGAGATACCCTTGGCAACACCGATGCGAAACTTGTCCACGTCTCGGCCGAAGATCGTGCCGGCACAATGCGTGCCATGTCCGTCGAGATCTTGCGGCGCTTCCCTGGTGAAGTTTCGCTGGACGAGCGTGACGCCTTTGAAGGCCGGGTGCGTCGCGTCGATGCCAGTGTCGAGCACTGCCACGGTGACGCCGGTCCCATCGGAATCGCCGCCTACCGCGTTGACCGCGCCGACGCCCCAGGCAACCTTGCCGACCTTCTTCGCCCCGGCGGATGCCTCGCGCGCCTTGATCAGCGTCACCGGCATACGCGGAAAGGACGCCAGAACGGTGTCGTCCTGCTGCGCGGTGCGGCGCTGCTCGCCATCCATTTCGTCTACCTCGACCGTGACCCGCTCCAACCGCGTCGTCATCCGCGAGGGGGCTGCCTCCAGCCCCAGGATACGGCGCCGTCCGGTAGCGGCCTCGGTTGCCACCAGACCCGCATCGTCACCGGGCGAACGGGGCCTGCGCAGCACCACCCATTCGATCTTTTTCGCCATCTGATGTCCCTCCCAACGAGCCGGCCTACGCCCTATACCCTAATGTCCCCCAGCACCTTGATCTCCGCAGCGATGGTCAACCCGCCTTCCAGTTCTTCCTCATTGGAAAAGCCGTCAAAATTCGGCAGGGCACCAAACGAGAGCCCGGTGAGACGCTCGATCTGTCGTACGCTTTTCTGATACGTCTTGTAGGCTCCGAAAGCTGCCTCGAGCTGGCCGAGTTCCTTCCCCTGTTCGACAACATAGGCGGTGGCGGACGGACGGGCGTCGTCGGACAGGAAAGCAACGACCTTCCAGAACGCCTTGGGAATCAGCACGTCCCGGAAGAGCAGGTCGCTCGGTGAAAAGACCGGGCCTGTGAATACGCTGCACCGTTCCTTCCAGGCCCGCGAATTCTGCAGGATGTAGTTCTCGAGCCCGAGCCAGGTCTTCTGGTTGACGATGTCCATCTGCGGTGCGCAGTTGGTAAAGTGAAACGTGTCGCTGTTTGCGATTGTCGCGCCATCCCCCCAGTTGGGATCCTCGCGCCTAACGAGATGGCCGCGGTCGAGGCGGTTGGCGGTATAGAGTTCCTCGCCGATCTGGGCTTCGATGGGAATTCTCCCATCAAGGGACCATTTGTCGCTGTCGCGTTCGATGGAAACGGAGCGGGCGCCCTCTATATTGACGGCGGTGAACATGGCGGTGCGCCGCGCGGCCGACATGACCACCGAAAAATTCTGATAATCCAGCCTGCCGTCGCGATTGCCGCCGACCGGCGTCACGTCCCGAAGTCTCGCTCCTTCGGGTTTCGGAAGCGCGACCTTGAAGTCGCTCAGGAAGTCCGCGTCAAAACCGGTTCGATCGGCGAAGATTTCGGCGGGCGTTATACGCGGCTGCGTCGCCCGCTCCGTCCTTGCCGATTCCAGGCGGTTGTGCGCTTCGAGCTCGCCTTCGCCGCCCGGCCGTCGCAGTCGCACCATGTCGCGCAGCCGCGGGCGTTGACCAAGCTTGATTTCGGGGTGTTGGCTTCTCGGCATTGGAATCCTCCTCTTACGATGCGAAAAACTTGGCGAGAGCGGCGAGATCGAGAAGTTTTGGATTGCGTTGCGCGGCTTTGCGCACGGCGGCGAGGTCATGTGCCAGATTCTGCCGCAGCACCTGGCCGCCGAAATGCAGTCCGCCGATGCCATACGGTGCGTCGAGGCTGATGACGGGAGCGCCTGAATTGCCGCCAAGCGTCGTCGCGTCGTGGCTGAACGCCCAGCTCGCGCCATCGCCGACGACCGACCCCGGCCCATTGGAGATTTCTCCGGGGCTGACATATTTTATCCCGTAGTCGTCGCCGAACAGTTCCCAGAACCTGTCCCAGATCTCGGTCGACACCTTTCCGGTTTCCAGGTCGATGGCGGCCTCGAGCGGCGGCGCGGCTGGATAGCCGACCACGATCAGATTGGACTTCGCGCCAGGTCCGGTGCGCAAGGGACCGGACGGCGCCGGCGCAGGCAGCCTCTGCCCGGCGCTGTTTGTGGTTTCGACTTCGAGGATGGCCACGTCGAGCTTCGACAGGTCGACGAAGGGCCCGATCTTGGAAGGACCGGCGGTCACCACGCCCTTGACAGCAAACCGCCTCGTGTCGTCGGCGGCCGCCTCGTCGAAGCAGATCGACACTGACGCGTTGAGAAAGAAGCGCTGCTTGCCCTTCGCGGCGGGCAAGGGCTCGGCAAAAGCGTCGATAACATGCCGATTCGTCATGACCAGGCCGGCTTCGATGACCGTGCCGGTGCCAACATGCTCGTGTCCGTCGGCTGTCGCCGTATCGATGCGGCCGACAGCGTCGAACAGCGGCTTCAGAGCCTTTCGGTTCGGGCCGAGATGCCCTGCCCAGCGCTCGAGCTGCGGATCCTGCGGATCGACCATGCCTCCCGATATACGTATCGCCGGCCGGCCGGTCAGCCGAACGATCGCCTCGGTGGTGGCGCGCAACATTTCCAGGGACGCCCCTTGCAGCGCGGTACCCTTCGACAACGCCTCGACTACCTCTTCGGCCTGCGTCATCATGTCGGTGCGCGCCCTTCCGGCGGCTTCGATCGACATCGTTCGAGGCGCACGATGGCTCAGCGCCTTCTCGATGCGATCGAGCACGTCCTTATTGCCGGCCGTACCGACCATTTTTCCAGCGGTGATCTCCGGCGCGCCCTTGCGGCCCTTGGCGCCACCGCGCTGCGTCGACGTCAGGTCAGGAGAGCGGGGGCCGACGAAGGGCGTCTTGGGACCGGCGGCCGCACGGAACGGCGACTTCGGCGGAGGTCCGGCCTTCGCCGGCGATGTCATCGCTTCGGCGAGGGCGCGGCTCGGGCGCGGCGGCGCCGCACTCTCCAGTGCGCCGCTGCGCGCCGGATTCTGTCGCTGGAGACTGTCGGCAGCGAGATAGCCGGCCTCGGCGACAAAGCGCCTTGTGCCACCCGCCGCCTCGACGATGGAAGCGCCTGGGTTGGAGTCGGCCGTCAGCAATACCGCTGGAATGGCGATGAGCGAAAGCTTGAGCAAGGCATGGGCGTCGACGACGCCAGCACCCATGGACCTTGTCGGCCAGTCGGCAGGCTTGCGCGCCGTCTTCCTGACCGCAGAGCGGAAGAGTTCCTGCACCGTTGCGCCCCGCTTGGCCGCTTCCGCGCGAACGGCTGTCACATCGTGATGGGCGAGCCACAGCGCCGCGCATCCGGCAGTCAGAGCAACAGCAAAGGACGTTCCCTGACCGGGCTCGACCAAGGATTTGTCGGCATCGTTCGGGCGGTTTCGGCGCGCGATGTAGACATTTTCGCCAGGTGCGGAGATGTCGACCTTTGCGCCGCGGGAACTTCCCTTCCAGGGCTTGTCATGGATGTCGACACCGGCGACTGCGATCACGTTCCTGTCCCACGCCGGATACACTACGAACGACACGCAATTGCCGGCGGCGGCCAGAACGATCATTCCCGCGTCCACCGCGCGGGCTATCGAGTGCTTCAGATCCGGGCCTTCAATTGGCCCTCCAAGGCTCATAGTGACGACGTGGCAACCTTTGAGGCGCGCATGGTCGATCGCCGCCGCGACCGCGCCGCCGCCGCCGATAACCACGCCGTTGACGCAGCGAACGGGAACTAGGGTCGCGCCAGGCGCAGTGCCGATAATCGACAGCGAAGAGCGGCTAACGACAGCGCTCGAGGTCGCCGTACCGTGACCGGGCGATGACATCGACGCCGAGAGAGGGTCTATGGGCAGGCCCGATCCGACCAGAACATCCTTGCCCTTGGCGAGGTCAATCGCGGTTTCCAACTCGCGGTGGTCGGCGACGCCGGTATCCGGCTGGCCGACCAGGATGCCTTGCCCCGTTGTCCCGAACGCGGCCCAGGCCTTGTCAGCACGCACCGCTGTGACCGCCCATCGGGGCTGGGTCGGCACAGCCGCAGTTGACTTGCAGAGCGCCCAGACGATGCCGCCCACGGATTCTGGCGCCCTGCGCATCAGGTCATCGTCGGGAATCCAACCAGGATCGACATCCGGAACGCAGGATACGAGACCGAAATCATCCACCAGCTTCTGCGCGACATCGAACAGGAAGCTTGACGATTGCTCGCGAACGACGTTCGGGAACTGCAGCACGCAGATCAATGGGTCTTCGCCCGGTGGTAGCTGGAAGAACTGAAACCGGTCGCTTCCCATGAGTTTTCGAAGCTTTTGGCGCTCTTCGGAAACGTTTGGCGGGCGCGAATATTCGAAGGTGAACCGCAATATGCCAGGCGCCAGGTTCTCAGCCTGCTTCGGATCACTCGCCTTTGCCGCCGCTTTGAGAAACGCCCTGTACATCGTTGCCCCCCTATTTCCGCCGCTTGTTCAACATGCGCCGGGAGCGACGCATCCCCCGGCGCATTTTGGCTCAGAGTGGTCGGTTCGGCCCCAAAGTCGCGCCAGGTCAGCGCAACCAGCGGCGCGATGTCCTCCCGCCCGAGATCGCTACTGGGCCGTTCGCGGACCTAACTTCAGAAGTTCCGCGATAAATTGTGTGATCGTGGACCCCTGAACCATCGCGTTCATGCCTATCTCCACTTTCAGGTGACCCGCATCATCGAAGAACCTGGCAGATTCGATCGTCGGGCCGTATTGCAGGAATTCGTCCGGGACGGAGGCGCGCAGGATTCTCTGGTCGATCGCCTTCCTCAAGGCGTCCTCTGCTTTTGCATTGATATCGACGCCGGCGATCGACAGCACGCCTTCGGTAATGAACGCGAACTGACCCTTCAACTCAATGTCCGGTCGTCCCAGGACGAGCTCGACCGAATAGTCGTCGGTCTTGCCGATGCGCAAAGGCAAGTCCGCATCGAACGACTGGCTGACCAGCTTGCTCTTGATCGGATCGCCCGGCCATGTAACCACGACGGGCACCTTGGTCTTGATGCCGAAACCGACATCCTTGATCTCCCACTCGACCTTGGAATTGGGGATCGGGTTTTCACGGCAATCCCACATCGTGACATTTCCGCCGATCGAGAACATCAGCGTCCCGTCGCGAAAAAGCAGCTCCTTCCTCGAAATCGAGACAACCGGATTATCGGCGCTGTAGCTCCGACAATTCTGCGTCGGCAGTTCGAAGGTGTCGACGATCGCGCCGATCTTGCTCTGAAGGTCGGACAGATCGCCGACGGCCCTGGCCTTGATCTCGGCCCGGCCATCCACCGTGCGGACCTTGAAATAGCTTGTTGCGACGATTGCGACCGAAATCCCATTCACGTCCTGGGAAATCGATACAGGTCCAACCACCACCTCGTCGGGCTGGGCGTAACATGGGGTGACGGAAAGCAGCCCGACGATCCAAGTCGTTAGAATAGCGCTCGCTTTCATAGCTGCAGCCCCCATACCGACCCCCATATCTGCCTTGGGGCGATCAAGCTTCGACTTCCTGGACGATTTCAGCCAATTCGATCTCGTCCAAACGATAATCTAGTTATGCTTGTTGGGGAAGTCTTCCCCAACCGGCACCAAAAAGATCTTCCAAGGTAACTAAGAGAATTGTTAGCCAACACATCAGTCTTTAGACAGTTTGGGTCGTTATCGGGGAGCAAAAACTCGCTGGAATGGCTCTGTGGATTGGAAGCTCCAACCCCTCTGAACGTCTTTTGCGACACGGTCTAGACGTTTAGCGGCGTCATGCAACGAGAGCCTGGCCCATGATGGTGATTTTGCCCGAGTAAAGGCTGTCTGAAGAACGCGCCAACAAAAGGATGCTGTAAATGTCCTCCCACTTTTGGTGTTCCGTGACGGTTACGCATCCAAGCGAGGTCGAGCCTGTGTGCAGACAATACCCCTCCTCACTTTTGTAGGCGATGATCCACCAGCTCAGTGCGTGTGGCGCTTTGTCGATGTAGCCGGCGGCGTGCTGGAAAGCCTTCGCGGCTTTCGGCCATATGACATAGGTGCCGTCCGGTACCTCGGGTTGCGACGTGGCGGTCGCCGTCACTGTCTTCGAGCCATCTGCCGACGTTGCCGTAACCTTTCCCGCTGCCGCATCCCAAAGCAGTAAGCATATAGGCGTTTCCGCCCATGGGAGCAAACGAAGGCAGGCGCTTTCGCCTAGCGCTCAAATTTCAAACTGAGACACTACCGCCTGGCGATTCAGTTTGAGAAATTTACATGATTTGATATCACTAGAGTTCGAATCCAACTGCATCCGTAGAAGCATCGCGCTCCAGGTAACCCAATGGAAGAGGACCGCTATATCTTTCTGCGTGTCCCAGATTTTGTATCGCTGAAGGACATCAATACCTTCGCGATCGACCGGACCTTGTCCGGCAAATCACCGATCGGACTGCCGAAAGGACTCGGCCGTAGTTTGGATCAAGCAGAGAATCGGCGACGCGCCATGCTCAACGGCGGCGTCCAGATTGTGTCAACAAGCGATGCGAAGCTCGCTGCGGATCTGCGCGGTGATCCGCGCACGATCGAGGGCAGCCTCGCCATGCCTACCTGTCTGGTGAAGCCGCTCACAATCGAGACGCCGGAAGAGGATGCCGGTGACTATGCCTGGGGGATAGAGGCGGTGGGAGCGCTTGATGCTCCGGGTTCGGGCGCTGGGGTCAAGGTCGCGGTGCTCGATACTGGTATCGACAAAGCCCACGAAACATTCAGGGACAAGACGATCGTCGAGCAGGACTTCACCGGCGAGGGATCTGGTGATCGCAATGGTCACGGCACTCATTGCGCCGCCACTTTCTTCGGCGGCAATGTCAGCAACGTGCGCATCGGCGTCGCCCCGGGCGTGAGCGATGCCTTCATTGGCAAGGTCTTGCGAGACGACGGGAGCGGCGACGTGGGCATGCTGGTCCAGGGGCTCAACGCGGCTGTTGGTTTCGACGCTGATGTAATCTCGATATCGGTGGGGTTCGACTTTCCGGGCTATGTCAAGAGGCTGATGGCCAACAAATGGGACATGGATCTCGCCATTGCCAAGGCGTTGGTGGTCTATCGCGACAATCTAAGGGTGCTCGATGGTATGCTCGAACTCATACGGCATCTTGGCGCGATGAATCGTGGCGCGGTCGTAGTCGCGGCGGCAGGCAACGACAGCCGCTCGGATGACCGTTCCAGGATCAGGATTCCCGTCTCGCTGCCGGCCGCCGCCGACGGAATCATCTCCGTCGGCGCGCTGGAGCGTCACGCGGGAGGATTGTGGGTTCCCGACTTCTCCAATACTCTACCACGCCTTGTCGCGCCCGGCGTTGCGGTGTTGTCGGCAAAGGCGCGAGCAAAGGAGGGCGACAGCGCCTCAGCACTCGACACGAAGACTGGCACAAGCATGGCATGTCCGCATGTCGCGGGAGTCGCGGCCTTGTGGTCGCAGTTTCTTGGTCGCGCCTCGCCAGACGAAGTGGAGCAGCATATGCTGGAGTCTGCCCGCAACGACGTGTTCGCTCCCGACGTCCAACCTACCGATCGGGGTGAGGGCTTGGTAGCTGCGCCTAGAATCTAGCCCGCGCTGCCTTTGTCGCCTCTCTGCGATCCCGTCGCAACATCAGGAGCGCCAAGCCGATCGCCGCACCGAGAAGTGAGCCGGTGATCGGTCCGAAAATGAGGCCCGTGACGATAAGGTCCATCGTGTCCGGGTGCCCGACCCGACTCGCGATCAAATTGTCGAATGACGAATTGATGATTAAGAACAATACTCCGCTGAGCACCCCGACAATGGCCGTTGCTCCCATGGCGATGCCGGCGTCGCGCAGAATCTTGCGGTAATTTGTGCGCTCGATGCTGTAAGTCGTCACCGAGAAGACAATGGCTGCCACGCCGACGAAGCTGCCCGGCAGCAGCGCCTCGGGCGATGCGGGCGGGCGGTTCAACGATCCAAAATAGAGAACCACGGCGGGTCCTACGAAGATGCCGACGATGACCCCGCCCAGGATTCCGCCGATCACCAACCAGAAATTCGAGGCGATGACCTTTAGCGGAGGCTTGGCTGCCAGCAGGTTGGCGATGACGAAGCTCGCCCCGCCGAGCAGGCCTCCCGTGGCGACCGCGCTGATCTCGATCTCGGCGAGCAGCCAGCCAAATGGCACGTATTCGTAGTTTTCAGTGTTGGTCCAGAAGAAGTAGTATGCGGCGGCTATAACTGGCCCGGCAAGGATTCCTCCCAAAAATCCGCCGAAGACGCTTCGCTGCGCCAGCGTGAGCACTCCTTCACCGCGCTGGTCGCCGAACTCGCCGCGTACGAAGCCGTAGGCGCGCGACAAGCCAAGCAGGAAGATCCCGAACGCGACGACCATGATCAGGGCGGCTAGAGCCATGAGGGCAAAAGCCCGTAATATCGGAATGTCAGGCCAGTACGTGGTCTGCCAAGTTACACCGTACATCGCGGATGTGTGGCTGGCAACCGCAACCAGAAACGCGACCAGCCCGAGGATGTTGGCCGAGAACCACATCAATGAGCCGGGATTGAAGAAAAAAGGCGCCGAGAGCGATGACGTCATCCACGGTTCCTGCGCGCCGGATGACCGCTCCTGCACATGTCGCGTGATCCGCAGCATCAGATTGCCCAGCGACAGGTCCGCGGTGTCGAGATTGGCGAGCAGCCCCTCGGTGAACAGGCTGTTCCCACCCTTGCCCTCATAGGCCAGCCTGCCCGGCGCGGCGGCATAGGCGAAAAAGATCTGTCCTTCGAAACCATGGTCCTCTTGCGGTCGCGCCAAGCCGGTCTTGAGCTTGTCGACAGGCAGGCCCTTGGCTTTCGCGAACTCGTGAACTGGCGTGGAGTGATCGCCGAACAGGCTCTCGCGGCAGGCATCGAGAAATACCAGCGTTACCTCCGCCGCCTTCGTCGCCGCCGCAATGGTTGATTGGATCGGTACAAGATCGTCGAGAAACTGCTTCTTATCCGCATCGAAATCGACGGGAATCATGTAGTTCTCATCCTTCCACTGGACGCCGTGGCCGGAATAGTAAATCAGCGCAGTCGCCGCGCCGTCGCAGTCGCGAACGAAGGCGTCCAGCGCCGCCCGCATGTCCCTCTTCTTGCCGTCCTTGCAAGTCATGACCTTGAAGCCGAGTTCACCCAGCGACCTGGCGAGGTCATCGCAGTCCTTCGCCGATTTGGAAAGCGCAAGTTCGCCAGCATAGGCGCCATTGCCGATCACGAGCGCGACGCGCTTCTGCTCCTTGACCCGGCCGAAATTCATATGGGCTGTATCCCGCAATGAACTGATCTTACTGTGGCTAATCTAGTCGGATCCTTTTCAATTGGGAAGAAAGAAAGAATGACTTGACCCTCATGCACACGCCGACGCTCTCGTATAGTTGACCCGATACCGTGAACTGTTCACGAGTATATCGCGTCAGTTTGCTCATTACGTTTCGGTCGTATTCGATCCTCGAGAGTAGCCCAGCCGAATGACATGACGGGCGGTAGACGTCCTCGATGAGGTGGAAGCGGCCATCGTGCTTCGCCAGCATAGCGGAAGCGATGGCGAACGAGCAGTTCGCATTCGATGGAGACAAAGAAGCTCTCGCAGAGGGCGTTGTTGCTGGCGTCGTTGATGGGAAGGTGGGTGGGCAGATTTCAAGATTAAAGGTGTGGGGGGCTTAAGGGGTCGAAGTTCGTGACCGCCACGCTGGCAAAGACCGCGGGAGCGTTATTGGCATCTTCTTTATTCCTAAACTGACACGACAGGCGTCAAGCGAGTAGGAACGGAGACGTTTTCGATGTAAATTTGTGCCGTCTCAACCATTGCCGGCTTGCGCGAAGCGCAATTTATGTGTTCGACTTGTAAACAAGATCAGCCATGAAAAACAATTCGAACTGCGACCCCGCCGAGAAAAAAGCGAGATTGGCAACTTTGTCGCGGACTAGCAGTTGACCAAGCCTTGCGTTTTGATGACTTGCAACCCAGGGAGAGAACCTATGCCACCATTCGAAGGATCCGACATTTCAGCCCTCGGTCTTTCCAATACCGAAGCCGAGGGGTTCGAGGCCATGCTTGCCGATCGCGAGCAGGAAGAGGTCACGCTCGAAATGGAGGCGGCGGATGATAGCCTCATCGTTGCCGGGGCGAGCGCCGATGGTGCAGTTGCGGCCGCCAGAGTGTCGGACGCCTCTTTCAAGCTGATCGTTGATTACGAGACCGGCGGGAAGGCTTTCTATGAGTTGGTGATCAAGAGCCGGCCGATCTGGCCGAAGGAGGCATCGGGGGTCACCATCGGCTTCGGCTATGACCTTGGCTATGTAACGCGCGACGAATTCCGCTCCGACTGGGCGGCGCTCCCGTCCGGGGACCGTAACCTGCTCGAAACCTGCGTCGGCTTCCACAGCGGCAAGGATCCCGCAACCAAGATGCAGATGCTACTGGCGTCGGTGAAACACATAATAGTCGCATGGGCGCCGTCGGAAGCCGTATTCAAGGCGAAGACTCTTCCAAAATTCGCCCTGATGACACAGAACGCACTGCCGAACACAGGCCTGCTCAGCGGGGATTGCTTCGGCACGCTGGTGTCGCTGACCTTCAATCGTGGCGCGTCCTATTCCAAGGCGCACAACCCGACCACTGACCCGAAGGACCGTTACCGCGAGATGCGGGCAATCAAAGCGGCAATGATAAGTCGCAAGTTTGGCGACATACCGGGTTTGCTAAAGGCCATGATCCGGATCTGGGTCGGCACGGCGGTCGAAACCGGCCTGAGGCGCCGTCGCAACGACGAGGCGGCGCTGTTTCTCACCGGGCTGGCGGCTCCTGTCGTGGCGAGCGGGCCGCTGGATTTCGGGGGCGACGCAGCCGCAGCGGATGCGGGCGCCACGGCTGCCGCAGCGCCATTGCCCGAAAGGGCAGAGAGCGTGCCGGCCAGCCAGCCGAACGACGAGAATTTCTGGACCGAGGTGTCAGAAGATGATCTTGCCGCCGAGGCCGAGAACGGGCTGAGCGGCGGTATTCTCGCCGGTGGCGCAACCTGGGCGCCAGACAATGTCCAGCCCGACTACGCCCATCTCGGCGGCAATTTGCTCCAGAACGCGTCCTTCGCGTTGAAAGCTGAGGATCTCCAGTTGCTCGCGCAGCTCAACGACTTCGACCTATCGGGCGCGGGCGATACGGTGTTGTTCGGCCTCCGCGGCTGCGGCGTCGTCAAGGACCACACTGTAAGCGGCGGCCCGATATTGATGGATCAGCGTCCCGACCACAATACGCCGCGCTGCATCATCGGCGTCTGGAAGCGAGCGACTGGGACTGTCTCGGTCTTTCCCGCTTCAACCGTACCGAACCAGGCTGCGGTTGCCCTCTACAAGCGCAACCGTTCGGCCGGCAACATACTGGCCACCGGACTGCACTCCTACGTCTGCGGCCCACACATCACCTCGCGGACGACACCGGGCTGTTTTCTGCTGCGTAAGCCTGACATGTCGAAACGCGTTGTCGTGGTGCGGCGTTCAACCGACGATCTGTCTTATCAGAAGACAGACATCGTCGACCGCTGCGCGCCCGGCGACAACATCCATCCGACATTCTTCAGCACGATGGCCGGCTTCTCCTCGCTCGGTTGCCAGGTCGTTGTGGGCACGTTCAAGGAGGGCAGGCACTCCGGCCCCTGGTCGGAGCTCCGCAAGGCAGTCGGCTTTACCGACAATGACGGCGAGCCAGGCAAGCAGTTCCGCTACATGCTGCTCACCGGCGCCGAGGCGCGCCTTGCGTCCAAAATGCGGATCGACGGACTCGCCGCCGATCCGTTGTCGCAGCGGCGGTTGAGGCGACTTAGACAGGGATCGTCTGGGCAGCGAGTAGACCAGCTACAGAGCAAGCTTCAGCTCGCCGAACCGGACGGGCAGATGGGGCCGTTCTCGACTGAGTCCCTACACAAGTTCCAGACCGCGCGGCAGGGCGCACGCGGCTCCGACGGCATCTTTTCTCCGGAGATGGACGAAGCGCTTGGCTGGGGCGTCTTCTCCACCGTCGGAGTATGACGATGCTGCTACGCGTCGCCGCGACGCTTTGCCTGTGGCTCGCGGTCGCAGTCGCGGCGACCGCGCTCGAGGTCGACATGACCGATGGCGGTGCAGTGGTCTGGCCGGTGCAGAGCGACGGGCCGACACTTCACGCGCAGATCATCATCCGCAACGCATCGAGCGCCGAACGGCGGTTGGCGCCTGCGGCGGAGTTGGTGCGCGATGACGACCACTCGCGGGTGATAGCGGATTGGGCGCTCGCGGAACCGCTCGGCGAAGGCGGGATCCTTCCGGCGAATGGCGAAGCAACGTATACCCTTTCCGCGACGCTTCCGCGACCGGGCAAGTACATGACCGAGATTACCGGCCACGTGCCAGGAACAGCCGGAGCCGAAGGTCGAGTATGGCGGATTGGAATTTTGCTCAACCGTGCAGTTACGCCGATTGGCGGGCCGACCGCGACGCTGACGACCAATCCGACGCAGATCACTTTCGGCCCGTTCGGAGGCGTCGACGGCGGGATCGTGAAGATCACCATGCGCAACGCCGGAACCGAACCGATCGAGTTCTTGGAGCCAGCGGTGTTCACGACGACGGCTTTGACTGGAGGAACCGATTTGGGCTTGAAATCAACCGGTCAACCGAGTGTCAACCTCGGCAACTGCACATCCCCGCTTGCCGCGGGCGCAGCTTGCGCATTGGAACTGAACCCCGGGGCACTTCCAGGACCGGGGGACTATCGGGTCGGTGTCGGCCTCGCCGGCACGGGTGGCGGCTGGGTGGAAGCGACGCAGGTTGTAAATGCACGCTGGCACTGGACCTGGGCGTTCCTTGTTGTCGTGATCGGTGTCGTCAGTGGCTGGATACTGCAAAACTGGCGTACAAGCGGGAAACCTGCTGCAGAGGCGTTGATAGCCCTCGCCCCGGTGGCTGACAGACTAAAGGCGCTTGCTCTCACCGTCACCGACGCGGAATTCATGTCGAAAGTCGAACGTCTCGATGCCGAACTCCGTGCCGCCGAGGGGCGAATTCGTGCATCAGGTCCCACTGCGGGCGAGGTCGGCCGGCTCGCGGCGCGCGTTCAGCAACTTGCGGAAGCATCCGGGCCGTGGCATGCATTCAAGAAAATGTCCGCCGACGCGCAAGCTTTTCTTGCCGAGCGCTGGTCGCCAATCGCCGACAAACTTGATGCCCCTTGGTCGGAAGAGCCCGATCCGGGCGCATTCCGATCGAGCCTGCGCCTGCTCGGCGACGATATCAGGTCCTGGCAGCAAATCGTCACGCAAAGGTCGCGCGCTGCCAGGCTCGAGGCGGCCCTGCGCGGACTTGGGGCGGCAGAGACAGACGGAACGGCCGCAAAAACACTCGCCGTTGAACTCCGCACCGCGACTAACGCAGTCGACGACGGCGGGCCGCTACCCGCATCCGGTGAAAGCGCCGCCACTCGCGCGGGGAAGATCAAGGCAATCGTCGACGCGAAAGAGATCGAGGCGTACGCGCTAGCCGACGCATCGAAGCAGATACTGCTCAAGGCCATCGCCACGCTCGGCGCGGACCCGGGAGCAAAAGCACTCGAGGCGAAAGTGCGCGCGCTCGTCTTGCCTTCAGCCGGAATCGTGGAGGATCTGCAGGCGTTGGCGACGCTCTGTCGGGAACATCACGAGGTCACGGCAGCAATCGCCGCAGCGGCCGGGGTCGTGGCGGCGGACGCGCAGGCCATTGAGCCGATCAACGTGCCGGGCTTGCCGCAGGTCACGCTGCCGCCTAGTTTCCTACTGCCGCCGCCGGGCAGTTCAGTCGAGAGTCTTCTAAGAACTGTTCGTCGCAACAATCTGATCATGACGGCCATCGTCGCGCTGATGGCCGGACTTGTCGGCGTGGCGACGCTGTGGGCGACGGACCCAACCTGGGGCGGCATCTCAAGCCTGATCACCGCCTATGTCGGCGGTGCAGCGTCGCGGATCGTAGTGGGCGATGCGGGCGGATAGTGCCCGCGCCGTTGGCGCTGTGACTAGGACGGCGCGCGCACATTGCCGCGCCCGCGGTGGGCCGCGGGCACGTCGGGATCGAAGTCGCCGGCGCGGGCACTGGCGATCACGCTTGCCCGCGTATCCGCACCGTTTACCGAACCGTTGTTTATCAGATTGTCCTGCCAGTAGAGCGCGGCTACGCCGGCGACATGCGGGCAGGCCATGCTTGTGCCATTCATTTGGACTAACCCGCCCAAATGGCCCGCGGAGACCACGTCCACGCCCGGCGCGCTGACGCGCGGATTAATGTTAGAGAACGGCGCGATACGGAGCTTGCTTGTGGAGCTGCGAAAGGCTGCGCCGACCGAGATCACGTCCGGCGTCGAAGCGGCCGGCACACTGGCGCCGATCACGAACTTCGGATCGACATTCGCTTGGCTTTCGTTTCCGGACGCCGCTATCACGACCGTTCCTCGGCTACTGGCGTTCTCGAGCATCAGCAGGCCAACATAGTTTTCAAACAGCTTGAGAGTTTCACGATAGGCAATCAGCGCGACAGAAACCGCCACCTTCACCGGTGCGCCGCGCAGTTGGAGTCGCTCAACCATGGCTGGAAAATCAAATCCGAGCGACATTGAGATGATATTGGCTTTGTTGTCGCCCGCCCACCGTAGGGCCAATAGTACCGAAGCGGTCGAGCCACGTCCGGCGTCGTCGAGCACCTTGCCGATCAGGACATCAGTGACGCCGCGCGCCACGCCGACGCGCGTGCCATCCACGTCACGGCCGAAGATGGTGCCGGCACAATGGGTGCCGTGGCCGTTGTTGTCGGTGACGTCGGTCGTTGGATTTGCTGAATCTAGGAAGTTGCGGCAGTTGCCGGCATTGAAGGCGATGCCAGCGAAGGCTGGATGATCCTTGTTGATGCCGGTGTCGAGCACCGCGACCTTCACGCCGGCACCGTCGCGGGGCGTGGCGTCTGCGCTGACACTGGTGATCCCCCAAGCAACACCAGCGGCCTTGGCCTCGGCAACGGCGTCGGGGTTGACCGGCAAGTCGAGATCACCGGCTGCCACCGGGTGCACGAGTGTTACCGGCATACTGGGTATGGCAGTCGTTTCAGGGTCCTCATTGGCTTCATGCGCCTGCTGGTCGTCGAGCTTCTCCGTCCTTACATCGAGGATGGTGCCAATCGGCGCATCGTCGTCGACACTGGCTATACCCCCCATCACGCCCCCATCGATTCCGTTTTGGAAATTCCCGTCCGGGCCTATCCGACGCACGATGATATAGTCGAGATCCATGCTTGTCTCCTCTGTTGCTTCCCATTCATGACGGCGGTTTGTCGTTCTTGCGCGGCGGGGAAGCGCCCTGACAACATGGAAGTTGGTTGGTATGCGATCCGGACCTAACCCGTCCAACTCCTCGGTGTTTCGAGGGCGCAGGCCCAGCTCTTCCCTTCCGCCCTCAGCCAATCACTGTCGAAAGCCTTACGTCATAATTCTATGGATTGCCAACAACTGTGAAGCGCGACCCGTTGATGAGGCGTTGATCAGCGAGTTCTTTCAGGGCCAGCAGTCATCATCCACGGTCGAACAAACCGGTCAAGATATATTACGTGCCCGAGAGCTGCTGCGCTTTCATGATCTGGTCCGTCGCTGGGCCTGAGCGCACTTCAATCCGGGATTAAGTCGCAGGGGAAACGTCAGCGGCATCTCGGCGCCGGGCCGCCTACCTCCAATCCAGCTTCAGGGCGCGCGCGGCATTCCTCGGCCCCGGCTGGCCTGCGTCACGTCCGCGTCGAAGTCGGTGCTCCTTGAATTGGCCACCAGCGCGGCCCGCACGTTGGAGGCCGTTGCCTGCTCGTTGGTCATCATCTCGTTCTGCCAGCGCAGCGCGGCCAGACCCGCGACGTGCGGACAGGCCATGCTGGTGCCGTTCATGGCGACGAGCCCGCCGCCCTTGCGCGCCGAAACGATGTCGACGCCGGGCGCGCTGAGCCGCGGCCCGACATTCGAGAACGGGGCGATCCGAAGCTTCCCGCTCGGGCCGCGATGCGCCGCCCCAACCGAGATGATGTCCTTCTCGCAGGCGGCTGGCACGCTGACCCCGACCACGTTGTCGGGGCCGACGTCGGCGCGGCTATCGTTGCCGGAGGCGGCCACCACGATCACCCCCCGCTTGGTCGCGTTCTCGAGCTGCAGCGCGGCGATCCACGATTCGACCTCCTTGAGCGTCTCGCGATAGGCGGTGAGCGCGAGCGAGGTGGCGAAGCGTACCTCGAGGTTCTTGCCCTTGCGCAGCCGGTCGACCATGCCGGGGAAATCGAAGCCGAGCGATATCGAGATGACGTGGATCGGCTTGTCCGGTGGCAAGTCCGCGATCCAGCGCAGGGCTCTCAGCATGCCGCTGGTGCTGCCACGGCCCTGGTCGTCTAGCACCTTGGCGACGAACAGCTCCTTGACCCCCGGCGCCACTCCGATGCGCACCCCGTCGACCGTGTCTCCGCAGATGGTGCCCGCGCAGTGGGTGCCGTGGCCGTGCCGGTCCGCGAAATCGTCGGGATCGCCGCCGGTGAAGTTGCGCCCGACGATCGTCTTGCCCTTGAAGGCCTGGTGCGTGGCGTCGATCCCGGTGTCCAGGATGGCGACGCGCACGCCGGCGCCGTCGGTCATCGACTGGTCGGCCCCGACGCTGGCGATGCCCCAGGCCATCGCGCCTGCCTTGGCCTCGCCGACCGCGTCGGCCGATACCTGCAAGCCGAAATCGACCGCCGCGCAGGGCTCGATCAGCGAGATCGGCATGTTGAGCAGGGCCTTCCGGCCAGCCTCGCTATTGATCGCCTGCGCCTGCTGCGGCGTCGCCACCGCGGTGGCGACCGAAGGCATCGTGGATTCCGATTCCGGCAGCGCGGGGCTTTCAGTTGCGCCCTGCAGGTAAGATGTGTCGACCGCCCGGTCGATGATTATGTAGTCCAGTTCGACCGGCCCCTGCAGTTTCCTGCGTCTCGCCATCGTTCTCTCCCTCGTTCAGTCTGCTTGGTGCGCCGGCGACAGTCAAGGAGCCCCGGCGCCTGAGCCGCCACTCGGCGGCGGCCGGTTGCACTCGAGGTAATCGCCCCGCCGGGCCGGGTCCGGGCACCAGAGGTCAAGCAAGCGCACATAGGCGGCGGCGGTTTCGGGCGCGAATTTGCGTACCTTGTCGAGGTCCGCCCGCGCCAGCGCGAGCGGCAGCACGAAAGCCGTGCGATAGAAGCCATCCCGCAGGAAGATGCGCGCGATGTGGGCGTCCGGGTCTGGACCGAACGGGGCGGAGGGTGCGAGCAGGTACCCTTCGACCTCCGCCTGCGCGGCGGCGAGCGTCTCATGGGTGCCCATCACCAGGGCAGAATCCAGTGTCGACTGGACTTGACCCTGCTGCTCCAGGAAGGCGGTGTCGGGAAATGTGCCGGGCGCCTCGTCGAGCCGGCGCGCGACCATTTTCGGTGTTTCGGGATAGGAGGCGAGACGGGCGAGGGGCAGCCTGGCGACCAGCTGCGCGCGGGCGAGGTCGACCACGCGCAACCGGCCGTCGATGCTGGCGGCCGCGACCTTGGTTCCGTCCGGCGAGATGGCGAGGTCGTCGACGATCCCGCCATGCTCGGGCAGTTCGAGCGTCTGCGGCGCGTCACCGGTCAGGTCGACCAGCATGAGCGCGTTGTCCGCGTCGCCGACGACGAGGAAAGTGCCGTCCGGCGCGACGGCGGCACTGACGGCGGGCGCATCGAGCCCAATCTCGCTGAAGACGAAGTAGGTTTGGTTTTGGCCGCGTTCGTCGGACCAGGTCTGCGGCGCCCGGATGTCCGCGACGAAAAGCTTGCCCGCCCGGGTCCGCAGCATCAGCCGTGATCCGTCCGCCGAGAGCAAGAGGCCGTCGCGGTCGGGCGGGGCGACGGGGTTGGTTGGATTGAGCGCCGTGAACGAGACACGCCCTTCGCCGATTGCGGTCACGCCTTTGCGGAAAGTGCCGAGCTCGCCGTTCGCCGAACGATAGGCGATCGTCCGTCCGTCGCTCGACACGAGCATCTGGTCGATATCCCTCCCGAGATTTGCCCGCAGGGCGGCGGCACCGGTCGCTGTATCGATCACTTCGATCGATTCGTCGGATATCTTACGGACGATCCAGTCGCCGTCACCGACAAGGTTGAAAAACACGCTTTCTCTGGCGTTGCCGCGCCGGATCAGCCGCAGGTCGCGCACGGCATAGAGATCGATCGTGGCGTCATTGTTGGCGATGATGAGGCGGCGCCCGTCCGAGGAAAAGGCGAGGCCGGCGGGACTGCCGCTTACGGTCGCTTCCACCGGCGTGGCGTCCCGATTGTCAAGGTCGTAGATGGTGATACGACCCTGCGGCCCGGTCGCGGCGAGCAGCCGGCCGTCATCGCTGAGCGCGGCCGCCTGCGTACCGGAAAAATTCGACCTGAGGGTGACGGGTTCCCCTCCGGAAGCCGTCACGAGCGTTCCCGAGCCGTTCGCCAGGAAATATACTGCCGCATTGCCACGGCGGCCGACCCGAGCTCCCCACATCGCCGACCCACCCGACTGGTCCGCGCCGTTGCTAAGGCCGATCATGACCCGGCGGAACGCATCCTGCACCTCGCCACCCATGAAGATCGCCTCGGCAACGCCCGGGGTTGCGAGCGTTCGATCGCTGATGCCGGGCGGAACATTCAGCGCCGTACGGCCGGAAATGCTGCCGTCCTCCGCGACATCGAGCAGGAAGTAGTTGGTGCTCTTGTCGATCGCCATCGAGGCGAGAATTCGGGATCCGTCCTCGGAGATAGCGATCAGATCATACCGACTGCTGTCGTCGATCCACTCGGTCCAATTCTCTCCCCAAAGCCCGGCTTCGGCGTGGGCAAACAGATGCATGGGGCCGAGGGGGGCGGCATCGTCCGGAGGGGTTGTACGAAACACATAGACCCGGCCTTCGGAATTCGCGGCGGCAAGCGTGATACCTTCGCCATTGCTCCCCGGAGCCATGCTGCCCCCCGCCGCTACCGCCACGATCGGCACGGTCGGAATATCTTGCTGCGTGCGCATGTAGACCTCGGGGTTCACGCCCGAAATCTGCTGCGTCATGTCGATGGTGACGACCGCGCCGTTCTCTGTGCCGGCGACCGCCAGCGTGCCGTCCGGCGTCGCCGCCAGCGCACGCACGCCGGTGAGCGTCCCGACCTCGCCGGCTTCCGCCACCGCGCCATTGGCGCCGAGCTCGTACCGGAACAGCCCCGTCGTTGGCGTCTGCGGCGCGACCTGCTGCTGTTGCTGTTGCTGGTTGGCTGCCACGGTGCGCCGCCCGGCGACGACTGGCAGCGGTGTGCCGGCGCCGAAAGCGAAAAGCCCTTCGTCGGCCTCGAGATCGTTGCCCGCGCAGGACAGCCAGACCCGTCGCAAGGCCGACGGCGGTGCTTCCGGGTCGAATTCCTGATTGAGATCGGCACGGACCGAAACGTGCATGAGCTGATTGAGGGACGGGCCACAGGAAGACGGGAGCACCTCGGCGATCGGCCCAACGGGCGAGGCCGTCGGTGGCAAGGATTCGAGCGCACCGGCCGCGATCTCGTGAACCAGCTGCGTGCCCCCGTCGGTTCCCATCGCGAGCCTGTCTCCGGACAACCAGGCGATGCTGGTCACCCTTTCAGATTCGGTCTCTTGTCCGACCTCGTCCTCGATCGCCGTTTCGACGCTGTGCAGCAGCCGTTGCGTTGCATAGCCTGCAGCGAGCGCCGCCACGAGCACCATGACGGACGCCGGCACGCGCCGAAGAAGCCGGCCCAGCGTCGCGGCAAAGCGACGGATGCCATTGCTCTGTGGGACCAGACCCGCCCTGCCGCTTCGAGCGGCCGACGACGCGGCGGGAACCGTCTGGTCGGGCGGCTGCGCGACCGTGCTAGACGAAGCATCGGCCGGTCGTGCCCGGGACGAAGCGGCGGCCGACGGCGCCTCGGGCGAGGCGCCGGACTGCGCTTCCTGCTTCACATCGGATCGGCTGCCGCTTGGGATTGCGGCCTTCGTCTGATCCGACGCCGGCCCGGAATGCGGTGCCGCCGATTCCAACCCGGCATCTTCGGCACGCGCGTCCTCGGCCGCCCCGGTCGGAGCCTCCGCGCCGGATGGCCGTTGGGTGCCCTTGCGCGCCGGGCGGCGTTCGCTGCGGCCGCCATCGGGGCCGGGCCGGTCCTGGTCCGCCGTCATCCCACCACCTCCCCGCGGTCTTCACGCACTGCCGTCACGACGGTGCCGATAGTCATCGGGACAGCCTCCTGTCCTGGCGGCGCCACCAGCTTCGGCGCTCCCGACCCCGGCGCGCCGCGTGCCAGCCAGCCAAGGCTCTTCAGCCGCCGGTACACGGCGATGCCGAGCAGGCCAAAAACAGTGACGACGGCAGCCACGATCAGCGGCAGCCACGCGCCCGGCGCATGAGGCGCATCGGCGCTGATTGGCCAGAACCACGCCATGGTCCAGCACCACAGCCCGACCGCGGCGACGACCGCCAGCCGTGCCAGGAGGATGTTGCGGATGCGGTCGAACGCCATGCCGAAGGAGACCGGCAGATAGAGCGTCGGAAGCACCTCCGGCATCTGGCGCAGCATCGGGTCGGCGATCACCTCGTCGGGCGGAATCTCCTCGCCGGCATCGTCCGGCAGCCAGATCGTCAGCGCGCGCTCGCGGTCGATCGCGTTTCGCGATGCACGGCCGCCGTCGCCGGCCGGCGCGGCGGCCTCGATCTTCTTCGCGCTGCGCAGCATAGCGGCGAGCGCCGCGTCCACCGCCGCGCGCTGCCCGGCCGGCAGCGCCGAGAACAGGTCCTCGCGCACCCACAGCGGCATGCGCCCGTGCCGGAACCAGGGCAGCAGGCAGAGCCGCGCCAGAAGCTCCTCGTCGTAGACCGGGCCGCGTATGCCGTAGAGCCGGTTGCCGAGATAGACGGTGATCGCATAGCGCAGCTGCGGATAGCCGGCGCAGCCCGCCAGCCAGTAGAAGCCGTCGCCGCCGAGCCAAGCCTGGAGCTCCGCGACCAGTTCGCCGCGCGCCTCGGCCGGCGGCGGGATGTCGGAAAGCATGGCATACTCGTCGTGCCGCACGAATTCCGGCCGCGGCGCCGCCGAATGCGTCACTTTGAGCAGCAGCCCGGACGCCTTCATCCAGCCCTGGATGCGCTGCACCAGCGCGTCGAAGTCGCCAGTGGCGGTCGGCGGCGGCGGGCGCCAGCGCGTCATCCGGCGTACGCCGAAGCCGACTGCAAGGTCTTGAAAGCTTTCCGCCGTGGCGCGGCCGATCGGTGCCGCGAGCGCGGCCGAAAGGTTCATCTCGCGCTCGCCCCATTCGGCCATCGGCACTGGCGTGAGCAGCATGCGTTGCGGCCAGACGCGCAACCGCTCCTGCACGAAGGCGAAAGGCCGCTGGCTGAAATAGTCGACCAGCTCCTGTCCGTCCGTCACCAGCACCAGGCGCGCGTCGGGGTGCAGCTCGCGCAGCGCCCGCAGGTCGAGCGGCCCTGTTTGCGTGCTGCGCGCGCTGGCCCCGACAAGGGTTTGCGGATCCGGGCTGTACTCGTAGATGTGCAGCACCAGACCTCCGGCGTCCAGCGCCTCCAGAAGCCGCGTAATGCGCATCGCCTCGTGGTTGTTGTCGCGCCGCGCCGGCATCAGGAACAAGAATTCCGTCGTGCGACTGCGCGTCCCGAAAACCGGTTGCGAGAACCCGCCGCGCCGAAGGGTAGCCGAGATGCTGCGCCCTACGTCGAGGCGGCCGGAAGGAGCCGGCTGATGCCAGGAAAGCTGTCGCGCGAGCCGGCGCGCGGGTTTTGGCGCCGTACGGGCGAGTTCGCGCGCCGCGATCGGCACCGGCGTGCCGCGCATATCGTTCGGTGGACTGCGCAGCGCCGCGCGCCATGCGCTCACTATCGCCCAGCCGACACCGGGCAGCAGCGGCAGGAACAGCAGCCAGCGCGGCCAGTCCGGCCATTGCCGGGCGACGGGCCGCATCGCGTCGCGCGGGTCTTGGCCGCCCAGCGCTTCGGCGACCACTCGGACGGCGTCCGCAACCGTAGCGCCGACCCGGGCACCGGTATCTCCATCCGATCCGCTGCCTGACCGGACATAAATCACCCCTTGCGCCTGGTCGTCGGTAATCGTGATACCGAACCGACGGTTAAGTGCGGCAACGAAATCCCAGATACCGTAGGCTCCATCCCCACTATAGATGCCGAGGTCTTCGTTGAGCCGTGTTTGATCAGTGACAGTTCGAGGATCGACCTTCGTTCGCGCACCAAGGACATCGAAGAGGCCGTCACGAATCTGGCGCAGCCGCACCGCCTCCATGCGCGCCTGCAGCGTCGTCGCCGCACCCTCCGACTCCTCGTCCGGCGTGCCTTGTGCGGCGACGTCGATCCCCAGTCGCAAGCGTTCGCGGTCCAGCCCGACGGCCAGATCCGTCTCGGCTGCTGCCAGCGAATACTGGCCGAGCGCGTAGGCGCCCGCGAGCGTCGGGGGGATCGGGTCGTAGACCGGCAACGGCCAGCGCTTCAGCATCGCCTGCAGGAACAGCGCCGGCTCGCTGACGAAATCCGATTCGCCGGCGTAATATTCCGCGAGCGTATAGGGCGAGATGCTGAAGCTGTACTGCTCGGCCGCGGCGATCGTCACGTTGAGAAAACGCCGGCGCGCCGACTGGGCGGGATCGGATGGCCGCGACGAGTCGGGTTGCGACTGCGGTCGCGTATCCTGGTATGGCGGCCTCGCTACGCAGTTGACCTGGCACGGCGGTGGGTCGGAAACGGCGGCGCGTGGGCCGAACTGTGTCCATATCCAGGGCAGCAATATGGCGGCTGCCAAGACGGCCAGCCCGGCGCCGACATCGCGGCGGAAAATCACGTGCAGCACCGCTCGCACCAAGTCGGCGAGACGCATTTTCGGACGCTTCGGCGGTTTCGCCGGTACAAGGCTCTTGTCAGGCGGCATCGGGTGTTGCGGTTCCGCCGGACCCATCGCCGGTTCGAACCGGCCCGGCAGCGGAAAGGCACGCAGCGTCTGGTCGAGCGCCTGCACCGACTCTCGCGTTTCGGCCAGCACCGGCGCGAGATAGCGACGTCACAGCGCTACCGCGTTCTCCTCGCCGCTGCGCCGCCAACTTGCGCCGGCATTGAGGCCGGTCATCGTCATGATGGCATCGGCGCGCTGGCGCGGCGATACCCGCTGCAGGGTCGCTCCCACGCCCGCGGAGATCCGCTCGCTTTCATAGGCGAGGAAGAACCGGTCCAGTTGGGTCTGCGTCCAGACGAAACGATAGGAGATGCCGTCCGACATCGCCGTCATTCGCTCTCTGGCGAGGCCATCGGCGGCAGCATTGCGCGCAGCGTGTCGCGGTCGGTTTTGAGCTTGGCGAGCGCCACCACCGCCGCGTCGAGCCGCTCGGCGAGATCCGGCTTTTCCTGGCTTTCGGGCGCCGCCTGCACCGCATTGCCCTCTGTCGGCCCCTCCGCCGCGCCTTCTTTCGGCGTTGCAATGAGGAAGGCCGCGTCGACGATTTCCGACACCCCTGCCTTCTTGTCGACCGGCTGCTGCCGGAACTTGCCGACGAGATCGAGCAATTCCTTGCGGTCGTCGTAGTCGAGCACGAGGTCAAGGCCAGTGCGCTCGAAGCGTCGCTTCAAATTGTTCTCGATGATGTCGTGCAGCATCTTGTCGTCGGGGAACTGGATCTCGTGGAACACGCAGCGGCGTAGGAACGCGTCGGGCAGCTGCCGCTCCTCGTTGGAGGTGATGACGATGATCGGCCGCAGCGCAGGGTCAGACGGGAAGGCTGGCGTGCGCGCTGGCTCGGGCCTGCCGGACCCGGCCGCGGGGCCGGCAACGGTCCCGCTGCGCCCGAGTTCGGGCACGCTGAATTGCATTGTCTCGAGTTCCGAAAGCACGTCGTTGGGAAAGTCGCGCGAGGCCTTGTCGATTTCGTCGATGATCACCACCGAACGGCCCGATTCCGGCTTGGTTGCCGACACGGCCGCAGGGGCAGCACCCGCCACCGCCCCGGCCGCCCCTTTGGCATCGCGGTCATCCTGCGGATGCCGGTAGGTCCGCTCGCCGTCCAGGAGGTGGCGCACGGCGGCGAAAGGATGCGCGTCGAGGATCGCGGCGCCCAGCGCCTGGTATTCGATGTAATCGGCAGCGCCGATCCGCTGGGCCTCCTCGCCACCGAAATTGGCGTCGCGGAAGCGACGAATCGCGTCATAGGTGTAAAACAGGTCGCGCGCCTCAGAGACCGATNCCGAGCCGGCGCGCGATCGCGTAGCCGAGCTCGGTCTTGCCGCCGCCCGGCTCGCCCGACACCAATAGGGGTCGCCCCAGTCCGATCGCCACGTCGACGGCGGCCTCGAGTTCGGGATTGAACACGTAGCCCTTGCCGCGGAACGGCTCGACGACGCCGTTCGCGCTCAGCGGCACCACCTGATCGCTTTTCTTGTCCGAGAAGGAACTGAACCACATGGCCTTTTCCTATTTGGTGTCGCGGCAATAGATGGACGTGACGCGCCGGAGCTTCGGCTCGATCGCCGCAAAGGGCATCGGACCGAGACGGAAGATCCTGTCGATTTCGTTGCTGAGTGCGTCTCTATCAATCTTGTAGGCGTGATCGATGGCCTTGATCCATTCGTCGAGCTGGTCACGGGCGATGTCGGTCAGGTCGAGGCAGCGGCCGCAGCCGTCCGGCGGCGGATTGCGCCAGAAGCCGGCGACGCCGCTGCCGCCCCGGCTGTTCGGCCGGGTGTCCTCATAGACGAAGATCACTTGGAATTTGCCCTTCGCCGTGAGCGGCACGCACAGCCGGCCTACCTCGGCGACCATAATCTTCTCGCGTTCGAAATCGGGGCGCTTGGCGAACGTCGTCCCGATCACGAAGACGGTGCCTTGCCCTGGATCGATCTTCCACTCGATCTCGCGGGCGATCTTGGCTGCGGCTCCTATGGGATCGAGCTGCGTGTCCACGATCGGCGAACTGCCCGCCCAGCCGTTCTGCGACCTTCCCGATTTGAGAAGCTCGGACAGCCGGTCGTTCCGTTCGGCCCGGGACAATCCCTCGAACGCGAAGCTCGCCTGGCGCAGGCGCGTCATGAAGAATTTCTGGCCGTCGGCCGTGCGGCAGCCGATCGCATGCACGAGGCTTTTCTGCACCGCGCGTGAATCGATAATGTCCCATTCCGGCCGGTCACGGTCGACCAGCGGCAGCGCCCGGGCATGTCGGTCTCGCAGCAGGCCCTGGCCGATCTCGGCAGTGCTCTTGGCGACCGCGACCTGGGCCGGATTCTCCTTCGGTGGCAGCGTCTCCTGGTAGATCTTGGGAAAGCTGGCGAGCAGCTGGGCGGCAACCAGGCCGAGCGGGATGGCGCGCTGGCCGGGCGGCAGCGGCTTCTGGTCGGGCGTGACGGTCTCCAGCGCCGAATCCGGATCGCCAGCGTGGTGGAGCGCGACCGGGTCGAGGTTCTTGCCGTAGCAGATCGCGCCCGAGGAGCCGTGCCGGGTCTCCGCATTGTGCGTGACGCGCAGCCAGCCCGCGTCGACGGACAGGATCGTGCCGCGCGCCGGCAGGTCGGGCATCGCGCAGCTCGACACCTGGCCGCCCTCGACCACGCAAGGGTGATGATAAATGTCGATCGGCGTGCCCTTCTCCACGCGCGTTTCCGGCTTGGGCAGCACCAGCCATCCCCTCCGCGCCGGGCGGCCGACGTAGCGCCATCCGGCGGCGACACCCTCAGCCGGCGGGCCGTCGCCTACTTTTTCAGCTATGCGGACGACTGCGTAGTCGAGTTTGTCCGGTTCGACATCCCGTGTTGGGTCGAGATCGCGCCAGGAATAGAAAGACTTCGCCACGAGCCAGTCCTGCGCGAGCACGACTACCCGGCCCGTTCCCGGCGCGAAGTAGTCGAAACGAACGCGCGCCGCCGCCTGCCGCGCCGCATTCTTCTCAAGCCTTTCGACCACGTGGTAGTTGGTCAGAACAAGATCCGGACCGATCAGCGCGCCGGTGCCGTACACGCCGGCGAAATCCTCGAAAGCGCAGGTCCAGCTCCTGCGCTGCGCCCGCAAGGTTGCCTCGTTCGTCACCTGCGTCCCTGAAACGTGTTTCGCTCCTCGCCGGACGACGCCCGGCACTTTATTTTCCGATAAATGCTTGGAACATGCAATCCGTTGGAAGGGCGATTATATATGTAAAGTACATAGTCGCTTAGCGTGAGCAGCTCTTGTTCTGATCCCTACGATAACGTGCTCTATCCATTCGTAATCGTGCGGAAGGGGAAGTAATGTTGGTGGATATGATGAGCGGTGCACCGATCCCAGCTGCCCTACGAACCGGAGGGTCGCCGTCTCACGGCACGGGTGACCACCGCCGAGGTCGTCGACGAAACAAGTCGAACGAGTGTAGGTTTGCTCGGTGCTGAAAAAGAGCGTCTGGTAAGGTTCAGGCCTTTCAGGGCGATCGCCCGTGCGCTGTTGATCGGCTGTAGAACCTGTATTGCGCGCGAGCGTGCGGGCATCAGCCTCCGTAAACGAGCAGGACAAGATAGCTTCCCACTCATATAATGCACCATCGAAATCCTTTGCGCCCTGGGAGGCGAGGGCGAGCGCCAGCCCATACTTGCGTCACTGTTTGCGAATCGTGGGATGAGCTTGAGTTTCGCAGCCCGATGCGCTTCGTCGAAAATCACGGCGTGGATGCAGGCCCTAGCCCCGATGGGGGCGGCTCTGCTGTGGCAGGCGAGCGGGGGACGCGGTTCCGGCGCGATCTTCGTCGGGTCTCTGCGCTGTGTGCTGGCTTCTGGTTGCAGCGGTACGGTCGGAGCGATAGCACTCTATCCTCAAGATCGGGCGTTCACGGACCTTCGCCACCCGGCATCCTCAGCAGTCCGCCAGCTATTCGAAAGCTCACGCTGAACAGCCCCTTCCCGGTTTTCGTCTGAGTCGAACCATTTTCGCAGCTCCACGTTCCAGCGGTTCCAGGCTGCCCTTTATGCGACTTTCGAAGCACAAATAGTGAACATTGAGGTCGTGGCTCATGTGTTTCGACGTTAACAGCTCTGGCTCAGTTCGCGGCGGCGGGCATTATGAAATGGCTAGAAGGTGGCCGAACAGCGGACGGGCAGGTAACGGGCGGTTCGTTTGGATAGCGGACCTTCTGGAGTGCAGATCAAGGAGGAAGCAGCGCGTCAACGAGCCGCTCGATCGTTTCCGCTACGCCGTCGGCAACCAACGCCTCCCGGATTATTCGCCGCTTGGCGGTGAAATGCGCGGCGTCGGGCAGTAGAACACGCGCGGCGACCTCGGCGGCGCGCAACGCCGCCGCGGCGAGATCAGCGTGCAGCGCTTCGGCCGCGTCGAATTCAGGGATCGGCAACGTCCAAACAAGGTTGCTGAAGTGTCGCGGATCTCGTTGGCCCACGGGCTGCAGGTCCCTGACACGATCGAGTACGATTTGGCTGTTGAGAACAGCGGCAACATAGGCCGCTTCCTCAATCGAGTTTGCTGCAGCCCAATGGGCCTGTTGATCAATGAAAGCACCGTCATCTTCGATCCAGCACGCACTCAGCCGTGTACCCGACTTTGTATACAGCACACGTATTGGTATTCTCTCAGCCTGAGCTGTCAGCTTCTGTAGATGATTAGTTCCTTGAGCGAGGGACGCACGAGGTGCGCCGTCGGCTTTCTTATTGCTATGCTCATCCCATTTCGCTTCGGCATCGCGTAGCCAAGCAGATAGACCACGATGGCCATGGGCGTCGGCAGTCACCGAGGTCAGGATCTCTCCCTCCTGCATCGGAACAACGCCGGTTGCCAACGTGAGAAGGCGATATGGAGCTATGGATTCGCCTAGCGCGATCGGCCTGATAAAGGCGCGCTCTACCGGTCCTTCAGGCGGCGCGACCGCCGTCCAAGGGTCCTTATCAAGATTACCAACGCGCCCACGCACGCGTGGTGCTTCGCGTCGGCTCTGCAGGCGGCCTGAAGCCGCGTACTCGACGAAGAAGAAGCGCCGCGGAGAAAAAGGCGGTCCCTGACGGAAGCGGCGACGGTATGGCGACGCGGAAATCAGCGTGCGCGCCCTTGGCCACGGGGCTAGCATATGTGCCAGAGCATCCGCTGCCTCAGCGTCGCTGGCGTCGCGCCTGGGAAGAATGCCCACCCAACGATCGACCTCGGCCGGCGGCAAACCATCGCGGTCGCGTCTTCCAAAGAGCACGCAGGTGCTCGTCGTGCTGGTGCCCGATTTCGCGCCGAAGATCGGCCACACCCGCTCCAGCCCCCAGCCGCCGGTGATCGCGACCCGCACGCGCTCCATGCTCCCGTCGCGCATTCCGGCGAAGACGGGTGCGTTGAGCGCGGCATAGGGCAGAACCAGCGCCAGCGTGCCGCCGTCGCGCAGATAGCGTTCGGCGCCGCGCGCCCAGAACAGCGCGAACATGTCCTGATGCGTGGCGAGGCTGCCGCCGACCCAGAGATTATAGCTCCGCAGAGCCTCGCGCAGGCGGTCCTTCATGTCCGCGCTCAGGTGGCGATAGACGATCCAGGGCGGATTGCCGATCAGCACGTCGGCCCGGTGATCGGGATGCGACAGCCAGACCGGGCGCAGCAGGTTCCGCAGGATGAAGGTCCAGATGTGGTTTCGGCCGTCGAGATAAAGCTGCTTCAGCTGCGCGAAGGTGCGGCCGAGCATGGCCGCGTCCTCGGCGGTGGCGCCAGCGCGGGCAATGGCGTCCCGAATCGCTTCCGGCTCGGCGAGCGTGTCGAGCCCGCGGTTGAGCTCATCGAGCGCACGCTCGAATAGATTGTGGTCGCTCGCGAGGCCGGCAGGGATGCGCAGTGGCGGATCATTGGGCGGCACGTCGACCAGCACTTCGGCGGACGCGCCGAGCGGGCGCAGGCTCCATTGCATGGAGTCGCCCATGTAGACCGGCACGGTAAGCGTGGGCGGCCGGTCCTGCACCAGATCGCCAAGCGCCAGCAGCCACGTGACGCGCGCGAGCGCGACCGCGACCGGATGCACATCTATCCCGAACACGCGATCGGCGCAGATAGCCACGATCTCGGCCGGCGGCAGCCGCGCCTCCCGGCCCGCTTCGATCAGGCGGCGCAGTGCATGGAACAGGAAGGTCCCCGACCCGCAGGACGGATCGAGCACGCGCTGCTCCAGCGGGCGCGGGATCGCGGCCGCGACGACCCGCGCGGCCAGCCAGTCGGGCGTATAGTATTCGCCCAGATCGTGGCGTTCGTCGGGGTCGATCAGGCTCTCATATAGGCTCTTGAGCACGTCGACCTTGACGTCGCGCAGGCGAAAACGCACCGTCTCCGCAGCAAGCGAGCGCACCAGGTCATCCCCGCCCCTGGCGAGCAGCGGCCAGTCGAAGAAGTCGGCCTCGACGGCCCCGACAATGCCTTCGTTGGCGAGAAGCCGGCCCGACAACATCTCCGCCGGATCGCCGATCTCCAGATCGAGGACGCGCGCCGCGATCGCCTTGACGAGGATGGTCAGATAAGTGTGCTGGAGGAACAGTGCGTCGCTGCCGACGTCGTCGCCGTATACCTGACGCAGCAATCCGTCCCACAGGTTGCGCTTCAACCGAACTTCGGGATTGTCGCCGACCTCCGACCACAGCCGCTGGAGTTCCGCATGCGCGCGGCCGAAGGCGAGGCTGTATCGGCCGAAGGCGAGCGCGACGGCGATCGGTGTCGGCATCACCTCGGGAACAGGTGACAGCAGCGGCTCGAGCCAACTCAGCAGCTGTTCGGGATGCTCGACGTCGACGTCGTAGCGGCCGATCGGCGCGAGCGTGCCGCGATCGAGCGCGTAGGCGAGCAGCGTCGCGCCGTCGGTGGCAAGACCGACGGTGGTGCGGCCGGGCGCACTGCCTCGGCTGGCGTCGGCCAGGTAGTGGGGCATGCGGGCGAGGACATCGCGCTCTTCGCGGCGAAGATCACTCTTCAGCTCGATGACGGTGGCGCCCCACGCCACGTCGATGCGCCCACTGTTGTCGACAAGATAGCGTTCGTGCTCCAGCTCGCTGAACGCGGCGCCGAAGCCTTCTCGCAGCAGTTCCGTGACTAGGCCGCGCAACGCCTCGTGTCGCGGCCGCGAGGCCATCGATCGAACGATGTCGGGCAGGCGGTCCCCGCGCCAACTGTTTGCCACTTTTCCCCTCCCGCTTCGGTCCACACCGTTGCCGCCGCATGCGCGAGAGCATAGGTTGCCAGCATGAGACTCACGCAAGCAGACTTGTTCGCGCAAGACGACGCCGAACGCAATACATTGTCGCAATCACAGCGGGTGGCGATTCGCTCGCGCTTGGAAGCAACGCTGGCCAGGCTCGAAGCTACGGCAACCTTCCCTTGGCACGATCCGCTGGACGCCGTGCACCAGGAGAACCGCTTCCAACGCGACACCGAAATGCTCGGCGAAGAGGGCGCCGTCCTGTGGGCACGGTTCGACAAAGAGATGGACCGGCTGTACTCGACGCAGTTCTCTCCAAATGCCCGCGCAACGGGATAGACGCACTGAACGGCAGTTTACCGGAATGCTTGGACATCGCCCAACGTCGTAAATGAGGGCGAAGCAGTCGTACACAATGCAACTTTCCTCGAGAGCCGACCAGCAACAATGCCGCTTGAATTAGCCGAGCTCGTGGATCACCACGTCCGGAATGACCGCCCTGGCGATGTCGCACAGGTGCTGATGATGGGTCAGGTAGATTACCTGGCCTACGCCGGCCATCTCGCCGAACAGGCGGAAGACTTCCTCCGATCTGAGATGGTCGAAGGTCTCCATGATGTCGTCGGCTATGAACGGTACAGCGGGCCTGAGCTTGGCAAACTCATAGTATCCGGCCAGGCGTAGAGCGAGGTAGAGCTGGAAACGCGCGCCTTTCGACAGAGCGTCTGCGACCTTCGAGTGGCCATCCTGCTGCATTGCGATGAGAACCTCGCCGCCCTTTACCGGCTGGGTGGTCAAGCCTGTGTACTGGCCCCGCGTGATCAGTGCAAAGGCTTCGGAGGCCTCGCTCATCATTCCAGAGCGGTGGCGTTCGCGATAAACCCGGAGCGCGCTCGACGCCGACATCACCCCAAGCTTCAATTCGATGTAGCGGACGGCCTTTTCCTCGATTTCGAGAAGGACGGTGCGACGATCGGCATCGATCCGGGCAACTGCGCTGTCGCCACCGATCGCATCGAGCTTGTCCGTCGCACGCGTACGCCGGACCAGTTGCTGTTGTAGTGATTCATCGAGGTCGGCTAGCCGCCGCTCGACCTCGGCCTTTTCAATTGCGAGCCCATCGAGATCGAGGCCTTCCAGCACCGACTGCGCCTGGATGAAGTCGTCGAGGGCGAGCTCGCTCGCCAGTCGTNATCGAGATCGAGGCCTTCCAGCACCGACTGCGCCTGGATGAAGTCGTCGAGGGCGAGCTCGCTCGCCAGTCGTTCTTCAAGCTCGGCCGTGGCACTCTGCAGACCGTCCCGCTCGCGAAGCTGTTCATCGCGCTCCCCAACCTCCGGGAGCGTTCTCACACCAAAGGCATCGAGCACTTCCTGTTTTGTTGTCTCGTGTGCCGCGACTTCAGCGTTCAGTGCCTCTCGAACGTCCTGCAACTTTTGAACGTCAAGCAGCAGATTTGCCCTCGCCTCGCGGGCACGCTCGGCTTGCTCTAGACGCTCTGTCAGCCTGACACTCACCTGTTCTGGGGCCTCGCCGCTTGCACCCTCGCCGGCCAGCGCACCAAGGCGGTCCAACTCATCAGCAAACGCAGTCCTATCCGCCTCCATCTTGCGGATCCGGATACGCATGGCCTCACGATCCTGCAGGGCCTTTGATAGCTCGGACAACTGATCGAGCACGCTGCCAAGCCCAGTCCCGGCAATGCCTTCTTCGAGCCAAGTGCCCTTCAGCGTTTCCTTGACCTCGGCCTGCCATGCACTTTCTCGCCTCTCGGCAATTTCAACAGCGAGCCGCCTAGCAGCGAGCTCCTCTTCCTTGGCGGCTACGCTCCTTAGCGCCTCCGCTCGTTCCGCGTCGACCTTCGCCTGCCTGTCCAGAAAGCGNCCTGGGCGGCTACGCTCCTTGGCGCCCCCGCTCGTTCCGCGTCGCCCTTCGCCTGCCTGTCCAGAAAGCGATCAGCGGCGACCACCAGAGCCTCCAGAGCCTCCCCGGCTTCGGTCTGGATTCCAACGCTTTGAAGAGCCGAGGCCAATCCGAGCCGAATCCGCTCTCCTTCGGCTGTCGCGCGTTCAATCCTTGCGCGTGCGAGCAGGATGTCGTCCCAGGCGACCAGCGCTTCGACGCGTGCGGAAATGCGCTCCTCGAGAAGTCCGATCATCAGGTCGAGCGACTGCGCCTGGCAGTCCTCAAGCAAGGCGCTGGCCATTCGCTTGATTTCAACGGACGCGATTTCTGCGCGCTGGCCCACCCCAGCGAGTTGGCAGCTTACGCGGTCTATTGCCGCTCCGGTCTCAGCCGCCTTTTGCTTGATTGCGCGCAGATCCGCGAGTTCGCCCGCATGGGCCAAGCGAGCCGCGCCGACATGATCATCCTTGGCCAATGCTGCGGCAAACGCGTCTGCGGTTTCGGCCTTGAGGTCGGCCCGGTGATTTCGCCAGGCTTCGTCTCTCTCACGTCGTATAGCTGCGGCTGTGTCGTCGTCGGCGAGGTCGGCCGAGGCGCGGACAGCAGCCAGGCGTGACGAAGTCGCTATCCGACTTTGTTCATACTCAGCCAGACGCTCAGAGAAGACTGCGTTGTCCCTTTGAAGGTCCGCGGCCAATGTTTTCCACGCATCTATCTGTGTCGGTGGCGGAACCGATATCTTCGAAAGCGCGTTCGCATCTCCCGACCATGGCTGAAGGCGCCGCATGGCGTCCGCCAGCATTGTTTGCCGCTCGTCCTCCGACGCGCGCGCCTCACTTATCTCCCGTGCGTGACTGCTGGCCTTCGCCTCCGACACGGCTGCCATCAGCCTGGCTCTTGCCGGCTCAGGCACCGCCCTCTCCTCGCCGACGCGACCTCGCGCAGCGTTGAGCCCGTCAAGCGCTGCAGCGGCTTCGTCGCGGGCCATGCGCAGGCTCGCCGTGATGCCGGAGCGTTGCTCGACCATGTTGCGAAGTGGGCCGACCACAAAGGAAGGCAGGATCAGCCGGGACGGATCCTGTTCGGCCGATCTCCCGAGCGCGGCGATACAGTTCGCCACCACCTGGTCAAGTATCTGGACTTCCATTTGGCGGGTCGGCAGATCCATGCCCGCCGACAGATAGCGCGCCTTGCTATCAGCAAGTCCTCGCACCTGTTCGGAGATAGCCAGGACAGCGTCGTCGACAGCGACTGCTTCGATCTTTGCCGTCGCCCGATCGATCTCATCGGCATTGGCCTGGAGGCGGGTTCTCAAGCGTGCGTCCCGATCGATCAGTTCCGCGACGCTGCCACTCCAGGTCCTGGGAGGGGACGGGAGATCAGGCAGCTCAGCCAGTCTATTCGCCTTGCGTCTGATTTCGGGCAGGAGCGGCGCGGCGCGCACATATCGGTCGATCGTAGCCAGTCGCGCGGACAACGCGGAGCGTTCAGCGAGGCTGCGATCATACTTGTCCTGGGCTTCCCCCCGTTCCGCCTCGAGCGTCTCGAATGTCGAGGCTAGCGTGTCGATCGCCTCCTTGCGCGACTTGAACTCCGCAAACCGCTTCTTCAGCAGCGCGATTTCGGTGCTCTGGGCCTGTTTTCGGTGAAGTCCATCTGCCTCCGTCTCCAGTGCGGCCAAAACATCGCTCGCATGACCAAGCCCGGCGCTGGCGGTGAAAAGGAGCTTGCCCAGATCACCACGCGATTCAAGGATCGCCTTGCCCCCTGCTTCCAGCGTCTCGTCATCCAGTGAGAACATGCTGCTGTAGGCATCGCGGGACAATCCGGCGAGGTGAGCCGAAATGGCAATCTCGCTCAGTGGCCGACCTTCGGTATCGTGCAGCGAGTTGCTGCGACTCTTGGTGCGTGAAACGGCAAGCGTCTGCACCTCAAATTCGAGCAGCCCGCCGATGCGCATGGAGCTATATTCGTGCAGGAAATTGTAGCGACTGCGCTCTTCGATGCCGAAGAGCAGGGCGAGATAGGCAGAAAGCGCGGTCGATTTGCCGGCTTCGTTCAAGCCAAACACTATGTGCAGATCAGGCCCTGAACTCGGCTTGGGTCCGAAGTCAATCGCCTTGTCGGTGAACTTGCCGTAACGGGTGAGATCGAGCCGCCGCAATCTCATCGCGTGCCGCCTGCCTTAAGGCGAGCCGTGACCAGGTCGACGCCACGTGCAAGCACGTCATCGAGGAATGCTTCCAACGCCGCCTCGTCCTTTCCTGCGAAGTCTCGCGCATCCGTCGGCAGGTCCGCGATGGTCTTCAACACCAATTCCCTAGCCTCCGAACGGAATGCGTCCGACGTTGCGTTAGCGCGCATTGACTCGGCTAGCTCCAGGGTCGGATCCGCGACGTCTTCGGACTTCCCAGTTCCGGGAGCAGAAAGATTGAGTTCGACCTTCTCCACCCAGGTGTTGCCCACCTGCTCTGCCGCCTGTTCGGCCTCGGCAAGCACCAAATCCTTATCGCGGATCATCGTCCATGACAGCGCGGAAGCGCCGACCAGGCCGAGGCGGGCGATGAGGTATTGCGATCTGGCGGCAATCCGGGATTGTTCAAGCGCAGACCGGATGCGGCCGACGGCCTCGGGCAGTTCGGATGTTCCTGCCAGGTCGACACTCACGCGCTCGAACTGCGCAACGCTGGTCAGCCTCTCCTCAATGTCGACAGACCGATCGTCGTTTATGGTCGCCAGGGTGACCGATTTCTCACCAGCCTCATTGATGTCTCTGCCCTGAGGGATTCCAGGCATCACGAGCGTGCTTGCGCCGGGATAGACCTTGCGACCGTGAATATGGCCAAGGGCCCAATATTCGAAGCCGTGACCTCGCAAGTCGGCGACGCTGCAAGGCGCATAGACGTCGTGGCCGGGCGAGCCGGCCAAGCTGGTGTGCATGATGCCGATGTTCGCGGCGCCCTCTCGGGGGCCGGCATATTTGGGCAGCAGGCTTTCGGCCGCCTTGGGGCTGGCGAAGCTCAGTCCGTGAAGCACGACGTCCAGCCCGGCGCCCGACTGGATCACGGACTGCGTGCGGCCACTGAAAATCGTCACGGTGTCCGGCAGGACGAGCTGTTTAGAGATTCGAGACATGGCGTCGTGGTTGCCGCGGATCATGTAGACCCTGACACCGGCCTGGTGCAGACGCATCATTTGCGAGGCCAGGAAGCGCGCCGTCTTCATCGATGTCTGATCGCCATCGTAAAGATCGCCCGCAATGACAAGCGCATCGACCCGCTCCGCAAGACACAGGTCCACGATCGAGATGAAAGCCTGGCGGCTGGCATCTCCCACCAGTTCGGCGAGTTCGGGATTGCGCAACGCGAGTGTGCGCAGCGGTGAATCGAGATGGGTGTCGGCTGTATGAACAAATCGAAATGCCATCTGGCGCGCTCTCCCGGCCCGAACAGACGTTCAGGCAACATTCGCCCAAAACGTCGCAGCGAGCGGCGAAGGCGTCCCATCCCGGTTAGCAAAGTGCGCCGGCGTTCGGCAACAGTATCTGTGAGTTGAGGCCTCGAAGTCAGGATAGGGTGTCTGCAACCTTCTTGTAAGGGAGCATTGACAGGCCTAACCTCTCCGTTGCGAGCCTCAACTATCGCGTGGATAAGCGAAGCTTTTGTATTCATTCGTCTGCCAAGAGCCTTTTATATCCGCAAGAAATTCCTTAATCTCCACGCGGGGGTGTGGGGTCAATGCAATCTGCAGATAGTTCAGAGTTTACAAATAATAGTGAGGTTGCCGGTAGGCCACCTGGCTCGGCCATAGTTGCCGACGTCGCGTCCAGCTTCACTTATGCATCCTTTCAGAATGCGATTCCGGTTATCCGGTCCATCCGGCTCGATAACGACACCGCCCGCAGTTTTGAGAATTGCCGGCTGGAGCTTACGTCGTCACCGTCGTTCCTGCGGCCGAAGACCTGGCCGGTAGACCGCCTCATCCCAGGCGACCGGCTCCAGCTGAGTGACCGCAAGGTAGAGCTTGACGCTGGATATCTCGCCGGCCTGAACGAGGCTGAGCGAGGTGAGATTACCTTGCGCCTGTCTGCAGCCGATGAGGTCCTGGACGAAAAGCGAGTGACGGTGAGGCTGCTTGCGCGCGACGAGTGGGGTGGCGTCGCGGACATGGCGCAACTGCTTCCGGCGTTCGTGATGCCCAATGATCCCGGCGTTGCGCCGATCCTTAAGGCAGCGGCCGAACGGCTTGCCGCGCACGGGCATCCGAGTGGCCTCGACGGCTATCAATCGCAAAGCCCGCAACGGGCATACATGCTGGCTGCCGCAATTTATTCGGCGATGACCGGCATGGGGCTGCACTATGCCGAGCCTCCCGCAAGCTTCGAGAGCCGTGGCCAGAAGGTCAGGCGCCCGACGACGATTGCCGAGGAGCGCCTCGCGACCTGCCTGGATACCTCGCTTCTCTTCGCGGCGGCCTTGGAGGCAGCCGGTCTCCATCCCGCCGTCCTGATGTTTGATGGACATGCGGCTGCGGGGGTCTGGCTGGCCAAGTGCACTTTTGCCAATGCGGTTGAGCAGGATCAGATGGAGGTCCGCAAGGCGCTGGCCTCGCGCGAATTCATTGCATTTGAGACCACAGGCGTCACGCACCGGCCTGCGCTGACGCTAGAAGCCGCGCAGAATGCGCTCAGTGTCCGGCTTGCGGAGGAGCAGGCACATGCCTTCGTCGCAGCCATAGACGTGCGGCGATCACGCAGCGGCGGCATCACGCCGCTCGCCTCGCACGAGCCGGTCCGACGCAAAGTCGCCGACGAAGAGTCGGCAACTGCGGTTGCGGCTCTGCCGCTTCCGGCGGCGCCAGCAATCGGGGAGATGCCGGCTGAGGCCGTTGAGATCAAGCCCACCACAGCGGCAGGGCGCATCGACCGCTGGCAAAAGAAGCTGCTCGACCTGACGCTCAGGAACCGGCTGCTTAATTTCCCCGATTCGAAGAAGACAATTCCCTTCCTGTGCACCGACGTCGCCTATCTGGAAGACAGGTTGGCGAACGGGGCCGCGGTCCGTCTTATTTCGCTGCCAGAGCAAAACCCTTTGGGAGAACGCGATGCGGAGCTTTATCGGGATGTCCACGGTCGCGATCTGCAACGCGGGTTCGCGGCTGAAGCGCTGCTCAGGGATGAGCTCGCCTCCACCTTGGATGTCCGCCAGCTTGAAGCGAGGCTGATCGACCTCTACCGGCAGGTTCGCAACGACTTCGCTGAGGGCGGAGCAAATACGCTGTTCCTCGCCGTCGGGTTCCTCCGCTGGAAGAAGAAACCGGAGGATGAGCGCAGCTACCGGGCGCCGCTGCTGCTGGTGCCGGTCCGGCTTGAGCGGCGCAGCGCAAGCTCGCGCTTCACGATCCGCTTCCATGAGGACGAGCCACACTTCAATGCCACACTTCTTCAATTCCTGGAGCGGGATTTCGAACTTCGTCTTCCTCAATTTGCCGGTGACTTGCCCCTCGACGACAGCGGGATCGACGTGCCGCGGATCCTGTCCTCGATGCGACAGGCGGTGCGCGATGTTCCCGGCATGGAGGTGATCGACGAGACCGCGCTGTCGACATTTTCCTTCGCCAAGTTCCTGATGTGGAAGGATCTTGTCGAACGCACCGACGCGCTTCGTCAAAACAGGGTCGTTCGTCACCTCATCGATACGCCCCAGCAGGCGTTCGAGAGCTCAGGCGGACAGTCGGCCTTTCGCGATGAGGCAGAGCTCGATCATGCGTATGAACCTTCAAGCATCATAAGCCTGCTACCTCTGGATTCCTCGCAAACATCGGCAAGCATGGCAGCGGCCGAGGGACGTGACTTCGTCATCGTCGGGCCGCCCGGGACCGGAAAGAGCCAGACGATCGCCAACATGATCGCCAACTGCCTTGGGGTCGGCAAAACAATCCTGTTCGTGGCCGAAAAGACTGCCGCGCTCGATGTAGTCTACCGCCGGCTGCGCGAACACGGACTTGGAAATCACTGTATTGAGCTGCATTCGAATAAGGCCGATCGCAGGCATTTTCTCGCCCAGTTGAAGGCATCATGGGAGAATGGTGGCCGGGCGGACGCCTCACAGTGGATTGCCATCAATGAGCGGCTTCGCTCGCGCCGGGACGAGTTGAACGCCTATGTCGCGGCGCTCCACAAGCGCTACCAGAACGGTTGGACGCCCTATCTGGCATTGGGTATTGCACTCAAATCGAACGATCATCCGGCACCGGCGTTCACGTGGCAGACGCAGGACTCGCATGACGCACAAACGCTGCTGGCACTGGAGGATCTGGCCGCGCAGGTCGGCCTGGTCTTCGCGTCGGTTGAACGTCAGCCGGAGTTGGACCTGATCGATGTTGGAGAATGGAGCAGCGATTGGCAACAGAGGTTGCTTGCTGCAGCGGCGTCTCTGCACTCCGCCACTGGGCAATTGACTGAATCGTTACGGGACTATCAGTCCTGTCTAGGTCTTGCCCCCAGTGAGCCATTGTCGCATGCCGAAATCCAGTCGCTCGTGGGGTTGGCGCAGATTATGGCCCAGGCCCGCAGTCGCGATATCTCGATAGCATATGACCGGGATTTCTCGACCTTCGCGGATGCGGTCACCGCTCTGGAGCGCTCAATCGAGGGATATCGAGAGACCGAGCGTAGGCTCTCCGCCACCTATGACGTTGCGACTGTCCGTGACCTCGATCTGGAGGTCATGGATCGCCAATGGCGTGATGCTGAAGCGTCGTTCTGGCCAAGATCGGCGCTCGGCAAAAGCAAGATCCAGAAACTGCTTCAAAGCCGAGCACAACGTGGCACCGCCGACCCCGGCAAGGAACTTCAGCTGCTCCGTCGGATGAGGGAGTTTCTGGCTGCGGTCGACCAAAGCCCGTTGGCAGGCAAGCCACTGCCGATCGAAGGTCTGGCAACGGACGTAAAGGCCATCGCCGGCACCCTCGATCTTGCTCGACGGCTTCGCGTATCACTTCGCATTCCTGGCCGCAGCCCGGACGAATTTCGGGCCGTCGTCCGTTCTGTCGCGCCGAGTCTGCGCGGGACTCTTGAAAACGACCAGCTGCGCGAGGCCGGCGATCAGCTGCTGGCGGCCGTCAAGGAACTTGAGGCCGCGCGCTTGGCATTCGGCGAGGTTTCGGCACGGGAGGTTGCGGATACTTCGGACGGTCCTGGCCTTGAAGCGCTTAGAGCAAAGCTGATTGCGCTAGCGGATGCTCGAAACCTGTTTCGCGATTGGGCAGCCTGGTGCCAGGTGAAAAGACAGGCGATCCAACACCATCTTGCGCCTCTTGTTGGGCAAATCGAGACGGGAACAATAGCCCCCGAACAAGCACGGTCGGCCTTTCGTGCGGGTTATGCCAGATGGTGGTTGCCGAAGGTTCTCGACGGCGATCCCGTATTGCGAAGCTTCCGCAGGTTCCAGCACGAGAACGCCATTACGGAATTTCGCGAGATCGACGACCTGGTGCGCACTCATGCGACCCAGCGGGTCGTCAGCGCGCTTGCCCATGGACTTGCGCCGGTACAGAGCGTCTCACGCAACTCCGAACTCGGCTTGCTGCGACATCAAATGGAGCTTCAGCGACCGAGCCAGTCCATCCGCGACATGATCGGCAAGATGCCGCAGAGTTTTGCCAAGCTTGCCCCGTGCATGCTGATGTCACCACTTTCCATTGCGCAATACCTTCCCCCGAACCAGGCTTTGTTCGACGTGGTGATTTTCGACGAGGCCTCGCAGATCACCACCTGGGATGCAGTCGGCGCCATAGCCAGAGCGCGTCAGACAATCATCGTGGGTGATCCCAAGCAACTGCCGCCGACCAACTTTTTCGGCCGCAACGAGGACGAAGAGGAGATTGCGGATCACGAGAAGGACCTGGAGAGCATTCTCGATGAAGCAAGGGCGTCCGGGATCCCGGTGCGCGACCTCAGATGGCACTACCGCAGCCGAAGTGAATCGCTGATCGCGTTCTCCAACTATCACTACTACCACAACCGCCTGGTCACGTTCCCCTCGCCTGCTGTCGATGACCGCGCGGTTCGCCTGCACCAGGTTCCTGATGGCGTCTATGACCGTGGCAAGAGCCGCACCAACAAGGTCGAGGCCATGGCGGTCGTGCGCGAGGCAGTCACCCGGATGATGGGCTGGCTGGCCCTACCGGAGAAAGGTCGCCCGACTTTGGGCGTGATCACCTTCAATGCGCAACAGCAGTCACTGATCCTGGACCTGCTCGATGCCGCACGCCGAGACCATCCGGAACTCGAATGGTTTTTTGCCGAAGACCGGATCGAGCCGACGATCGTGAAGAACCTGGAGAACGTCCAGGGCGACGAGAGAGACGTTATTCTGTTCTCGATCACATTCTACAAGGATGCCTCCGGGAGGCCGCCAGCAATGGACTTTGGGGCGTTGAACCGAGACGGTGGCGAGCGCCGCCTCAACGTCGCGGTAACACGCGCCCGCCAGGAACTGATCGTCTTCTCCGGTTTCACGGCGGACCAGATCGATCCATCGCGAAGCAAGGCGATCGCAGTCCAGCATCTGAAGACCTTCCTCGACTATGCCGAACGCGGCCCAATTGCATTGCCCGCCCAGGACCTTGGATCGGTGGGCGGCTTCGATTCCCCGTTCGAGGAAGCAGTCGCCGATCATCTTGAGCAGCGCGGCTGGACAGTCGTTCCGCAAGTCGGGATTTCCGACTTCCGAATTGATCTGGGAATTCGTCACCCGGATCTGACTGGGGCCTACCTCGCGGGCGTCGAGTGCGATGGAGCGACCTACCACCGATCGGCGACGGCAAGGGATCGCGACAAGGTTCGCGAGCAGGTTCTGACCGGGCTCGGCTGGACCATCCTTCGTGTCTGGTCGACGGATTGGTGGTTTGACGCAAAGAGCTGCGCGGATCGCCTTCACGCAAGCCTGGAGAGCCTGCTTGAGGAAAGCCGGGCGCGTCATTCAAGCGAGCAGACGGGGGAGGTGACAACGCGTTGGGATATGGGTCAGCAGCTCGAGCCGACAGGCGAACCGGAGGCGCAGACGCCGGCCCCAATCGAGGAGTCCCTGCCCCTCCCGACCACGTCCGAGGTTGAGCTGGTTTCTGCAAGAGTTGCAACAGCACCCGAGCCCTCGGCCTTTGTAGGATTTTCAACAATCGTCGACGAGCCAACCCAAAACCAGGGCGAGCAAACCCGTTATCGTGTGACGGATCTAACCGACTTTCGGCCGGACCCCGAGCAATTCTTCGAGATTAGCTACGGCACCACGCTGCGCGGGATAATCGAAGCCGTCGTTGACACGGAGAGCCCATTGCGCTCCGACGTTCTCGCCCAGCGCATTGCACGGGTTCACGGTTGGCTGCGCACGGGCGGCCGCATCCGCGAGAGGATCGACCTGAACCTGCGAGATCTGGATCGCACGCAGGAATCCAGCGGCGAATTCATTTGGAAAAAGGGCGGGCTCTCGGATCTCCTTCCCTATCGTCAGCCGGTCAACGAGGAAGCGCGACGTTCAATTGCCGACATACCGCTGGCCGAGCTTGCCTCGGTCGTGATCGACAATCCCGGACTTCTCGAGATGTCCGATCCTGCACGCGACATGGCCCATCTTCTTGGAGTTGAGCGCCTTGCCGCGGTATCGCGCGCGCGGCTGGACGAGGCGATCGCCAGGGCGAGACAGCATATTGCTGGATCCTCCTAGCTAGAGTCCAACAGGAATTCGCTAGGGTTTTTATGGGGGAAGGATAATGGCGGGGACGCCGATTGATGATGTTGTCGACTGGTCGGCAAAACTCTCGACCTGGAAACAGGACGCTCTGCGGCGGCTGGCGATCAGCAATGAGCTCACGGATGCTGACATTGTGGCTCTGCTGGCGATGGTCAAATACGCGGCCGGCTTTGCGCTCACTTCGGCGCCGCCCGCCCCGATACCGTTTACGAAAGCCCACTTTGGGAACGGAGAATATCAACCGATTGTCCTCAAGCGCATCGCCAATGTCGAGAATGTGAATCGGCTGGTGCCCAAGGCATCTCTCACGTTCTGTCCCAAGGCTTTGACGATCATCTACGGTCGCAACGGGAGCGGCAAAAGCGGGTTTGTTCGGATCTTTCGCACCGCTTGTCGGACGCGCATTGAGAACGCAGCCAGGCTGAAGGTTCTTGCTGACGTTTACGGAAGCACGCCCGGCCCTCAGACAGCCGACATCGTGATCGACGCCGGCGAAGGCGAGGCAGTAGTTCCCTGGTCGCCAGGCAACGCAGCGTCGCCGCAGCTCATGCAAGTTGCGGTGTTTGATACGGCCTCCGCCGAGCTTTACGTCGACGGCGGAAATCAAATCCGTTTTCTTCCTTTCGGACTGGCCCTGCCGCATCGGCTCAACGCAGTCTGCATTACCTTGAAGGAGAAACTGGAGGCAGAACGGGCGAAGGAAGTCGGCAACAAGGTCGAACTGACTGCGCTCGCGTTTCCTGCCCAGCACGGCACCGCGGCTCAGCTCTTCAACAAGCAGCTGAACAAGTCCACAACCGATGCGCAGATTGAGTCGGCAACGACGTTTACCGAGACGGACCAGCAGCGTCTCGCTGAACTCACCTCCGCCCTTTCCGCAGGCGCTGCCGCCGCTGCCGACGTCACCGCGCTTTTGAAGTGGACAGATGCGCTGCTGCTGGAGGTCCGGGCTGTCGGATCGGCATTCGCAGATGCAACACTGGACGAGCTTCGAAAGCTCCGCGCTTCAGCAGTTGCAACACGCCAGGCAGCGACGGTAGCCGCTGGCGAGTTGTTCACCGATGAACCTCTGCCAGGTGTCGGAAGCGGTGCATGGCGGGCACTTTGGGCGGCGGCTCGCAATTACTCGGTGACAGAAGCGTATAAGGATAAGGAGTTCCCGGTTCTGGTGGCAGACGGCGGCGCTGCTGCATGCGTGCTATGCCAGCAGCCGCTTTTGCCCGACGGTGCTGCTCGCATGCAGCGTTTCCAAAAATACATGGATGACACACTCGATGCCGCCGCCCGGGAAGCTGAGGAAGCCGTCGAAGACGTCCTGGGAAGCGTGCATGCCTTGCCTCTCCTTGGCGCCTCCGATTTTGCCGACCGTCTCGAGCAGGTAAAAAGGCGGGACGAGATGCTTGCTGGTGCCCTCGCAACTCTCCAGGCATCGGCGGTCGCACGGCGAGCGGAGGCCCTCGCGCGATTGCGGGGCGAGAGCAGTCAGACAATTCCTCCTCTTGTCGTGCCGATCGAGCAGCTGGAAACTTTCGCGCTCAAATTGAAAGGCGAAAAGGATGGACTAGCGCAGGCGGGAGACAACGAAGAGCGGATCAAACTCCTGGCGGAAAAGACGGAGCTTGAGGACCGCAAGCTGCTCTCCATCAACAAAACGAAGCTCACCGTGCGACGGAATTTGCTCATCGTTGATGACGCCTACTCCAAGGCTCTCGCCGACGTTCACACTCGTGGCATTACGCAGCGCGCGAATGAGCTTGTCGATGCCCACCTGACAACAGCCGTCGTCACGCGTTTTGATGCCGAGCGCGCCCGCTTCGACATCATGCACCTCAAGGTAGGCCTCGCACGCAAGAGCAATCAGACAAAGGCGGAATTCGAGGTCGATCCCAAGACAAAACTGGCCAAGGTCACCTCGGATATCCTGAGCGAGGGTGAGCAGCGTGCCTTGGCTCTTGCCGGATTCCTGACCGAAGTTGCTTTGACCGACGGTTCAGGTCCGATCGTGATTGACGATCCGGTTTCGTCGCTCGATCGCGATCGAAGTGCAAGGGTCGCCCAGCGGATCGCTGAGGAGGCAACCAAGCGACAAGTCATCGTGTTTACGCACGATATTGTGTTTTTCAATGAACTCAGTCGCGCGGCTGATGAAGTGGGCATCGAGCCCGTCACGGTGGCACTTTTTAGCGACAAGGCTGCCGCTGGCAGAGTGGATACGGCAGGGATGCCGTGGAAGGGGCAAAACGTCGGCAAGCGCATCGGGCTGTTGAAGAACGACTCAGCACAACTGACGAAGCTGCTTGCGACCAGCCCGGCCGAGTACGAGTACCGAGTGAAGAACCTCTACGGCCGATTACGCGACACTTACGAGCGTGTGGTGGAGGAAGTGATATTCCGGGACATCGTGCGAAGAGGAACGGATGTCATCCAAACCCAGCTACTGCGCTATGTTCGACTCTCGGACGCGTTGGCAATACGATTCCACGAAGGCATGACCCGCGCAAACACTCACAGCCACGACAATCCCGCGGCGGATACGGTAGCTGTCCCCCTTCCCCAGGAGTTCATCGCGCATCTGTCCGAACTTGAGGCCCTGGTTGCTGATTTAAAGTTCGACAGCGAGGCAGCAGAGGCGGATCGGCCGCAGATGAAGCCAAAGAAATAGCAGGCAGAATTGATGTCTTATCTCGCTTGGATTGATTTCGACCCCGAGGAGCGTCGGCGCGCTCAAACGCTGATCGACCTGTTCAAGCAGCCAGAAGCTCGCGATGAGCTTGGCCTAGGCACGGTGCGCGATGCCCTTGCCGATCTCCTCTTCCCCGGGACCAGCACCATCCAGACGCGACTGCGCTACATGCTGTTCATTCCATGGATCTATCTGGAGGCCCAAAGCCGAAGGGCGACGCAGGCAGAACGGACAGTCATTGCTCGCGATCTGGAATTTGATTTGAGCGAAGCACTTCTACGAGACGGGGAAACAGTTGATGTGATTGGTCGTCTCGCCGGTCGAAGCCTCAAACGGCTACCCTCGAGTGTCTACTGGGCCGGACTGCACACCTTGGGGATTCGGACGCTGCCAGGCAACCAGGCGACCTTCCACTCTTACGGGCCCGAAAGCCTCAAGGACCATGATCTCAAACTGTGGACATCTAACCTCCCGAAACCGCCCGGAAATCTCTTCGATAAAACTGCCTTCGCGCTGACGCGAGGAGAAGCTGACTTTCTGCGCGATCGCATCGCGAGCAATGCGAGGGCAAGCTTGCTGAACGAATTGGCACGCAAGGCAAAGTCTTTTGCCGAGGACTGGCCCTGGCAGGTGAGCGAAGACACCGTGTCAGACTCAAATCGTGCGATACTGCGACACGCCGAAAGATTCTCGGGTGTGATGTATGGCGCCAGTCTGCTCTACAACCTGTTGCTGGCACTTCGCGCAGCCGAACGGCCGAATGCGAAAAAACACGCAGACGCTCCTAGGCTCGTGGGGGATTACCGCTCGCGACTTGAAGACTGGAAGGCGGAGCTTGGGCACCTGGCTTTGAGCGATTGGGATCTTGACGATCTCTTTGGCCTGATTTCGAAGACCAGCCACAATCTAAGCAAGGCATCGCGCGATTTTGTCCGCGGCTGGGTATCGATAGCGCGGGACGGCACCGTGCAGCTTGAGGCCAATAACCTTGCGATTGGGCTTCTCAAGCAGCGGGAACATGGACTTAAGCGGATGAAGGCGCGGCTCCTGCACGACGCCCCACTTGAGCGTTGGTCGGGTGCCTCTGGCGACGCGCGCCTCGATTTCAGGTGGAGGATCGCCAGCAGCTATCTTGGGGAGCTTGCAGATGCCGGTTGACCCCGCCTTCGACCCGGAAAATCGCGAACTGTACACCACACTCATGCGCTCGCCCGATAGGTATCGGTTCGACCACGCCGTTGCGACGACCTACTCGCTCGACTTCGAGACTGCCCTCGCCATCCCTATCGCCATCGTTTTTCGGGACGCCGAAAACCGCAACGAGATGTTACGCAGCCCCTTGGCTTTACTGCAAAGCGTCGAACGGATGGCTGGTCGGATGGCCATTTACTGCGACCGGGGCCGCATAAAGGAAACGCGTCCTGCCGCAGCCCGCCTGATGGCTCTCTACGAAAAGACAATCACCGAGGTCTCGGCACCAGGCGGCGGCGCGTTTCATCCCAAATTGTGGTGCATCCGGTTTCAGCCGGAACGAAAGGGAGAGCCAAGTCGCATGCGCCTGGCCATTCTCTCACGGAACCTGACCAATGACCGTTGCTGGGATTTGGCTCTCTGCCTCGACGGCACCGTCAAAGAGGATATCAATAAGGTAAATGAGCCCGTCGTGCAGCTCCTTCGAGCAGTGCCCGGCTTGGCAAATTCAGTCACCCGGCCTCCGGCGCCCAAATTCCTTCCGTCGCTCCTGCGAGATCTCCAACGCTGTTTCTGGGACGATCTGCCTGCCGGGGCGACCAAGATCAGGTTCGCGGTCAATGGATTGGACGTGGGAACTTGGTCCCCGCACAAAGGCGAGCGCCTCGCCATTCTGTCACCGTTCGTGAGCGGTGATGCTCTCAAGCACTTGGCCGAGGGTTACGATGACCCCTCAGCATGTCAGCTTGTGGCGCGAGCCAATGAACTCGACTGTATCAACCACGCCGTTCGCGAGATGTTTGAAATTCGAACTCTTGATGAGCGCGCTACCGAATATGAGGAGGAGGATCGCGACGAAGCGTGTTCGGCTGATCTCGATGGCCTCCACGCCAAAGCCTACCTCGTGGAGCGCGGCTCGCGTCTGCAGATCCATATTGGTTCGGCCAACGCGACAACTGCCGCCCTCTTACCGATCCGCGGAGGGCGGACACAGAACGTCGAAATCATGGCCACGCTCGATGGCCCCAAGACCCGTATGGGCACGATCGAAGAAGCCCTCTTTTCGGACGGGTTTCAGCGACTTTTAGCTCCTTACGCACCGGCCGAACCGCCAGAGCAGGATGCTGCCGCGGCTGCCGAAAAGGCTCTCGAAAAATTGCGCAGCAAGATTGCCGGTCTGCCCCTCGATCTTCATTGCGTGCAATTGACCGAGGCTATCGGTCTCGAACTCGAAGTCGCAGGCAAGGCTCCGCCGATCGAGATCCCCGAAGGCGTGAGCTGCTTCGTTCGCGCGATTACGGTTGCGAATGAAGGGGGATATGACGCGGCGCCCTTGCTTTCCGGCATGGAGCCTAGAAAGGCACTTGGCGCCGTTCCGTTGGGCGACGTCACCCGTTGGCTAGGGATGCGACTGCGAGACGAGGAAACAGGTGTAGAGCTTGCCTTTACATTGGGTGCTCGGCTCATCGGCCTTCCTGATGGACGCGATGCCGCCGTCCTGCGAGCCCATATCGCCAATGTTGAAAACTTCTTCCGGTATCTTAGTTTGCTGCTCGGGAGCCTCGGCGAAGGCAGCTTCCTGGAAAGCGAAACCGCGGGCGAAGGGCAATGGCTGAGACGGCTCGGCCAAGGTGGTGCTTCCCTCCTCGAGCCGATGGTGCGAGCGCTGAGCCTCGGTAGCGGTGAGCTCATCGAGATCGGCCAGCTCATCAAGTGCCTTCAAGATCCGGATGGCGGCACAAGTATCGTACCAGAGGAGTTCCTCAAGCTGTGGTCCAGCTTTGCACCGCTCGTGGCTTCGAAGGGTGCACGCCAATGACGTATCGCGCCGAAGAGCATTTGAAGCTCCTCAAGCCGTTCCAGCGAGCCACGGTGGACTATGTTTTCCGACGTCTGTTTACGGATGCATCGGCCAAACGCCAATTTCTCGTCGCCGACGAAGTTGGCCTCGGAAAAACCATGGTTGCACGGGGCGTCATTGCGAAGGCGATCGAAGAGCTGACTGGCAAGGTCGATCGGATCGACGTGATCTATATTTGCTCCAATCAAGCAATCGCCGAACAGAACATAAAGTCTCTCAATGTGATCGGTTCGGCGACCAAACCGCTGAACACCCGCCTCACGCTGCTGCCGCTCGAGATTGGACAGGAGGGTGGAATCACCTCACGGCCTATCAATCTCATCAGCCTGACGCCAGGGACAGCGCTCGATCTCAAGTCATCGCTTGGTACAGCGAAGGAGCGCGCCCTTATCTATGAGATGTTGAGGAAGAGGCTCGGTATTCGGCATAGCGGCGTGCAGCGCATCTTCCGTGGAGGAGTTACTGCAGACAACTGGCCCGGCTGGACCGATTGGATACGCAACCAGCCGATATCCGAGGAAATCGCGCAACAATTCAACGCTGCCATTGGGGATGATTTCATACAGCGTATCCGCGAGGCCGCGGAGCTAGCAAGAAGCAGGAATAGTCCTGACTACCCTCCCGATCATCGCCCGGCTACGATGATCGGGCAACTGCGCCGCATTCTCGCGCGGATTTGCGTCGACGCACTGACCCCAGATCTTATTATCTTGGACGAGTTTCAGCGATTTGCCGAACTGCTGAACGATCATGATGAGGAGCGCGCACCCGAAAAGGCTGCTGCTGCAGAGCTCGCGCGTGCTCTCTTTTCTTATTCCGGACCGGACGGATCGACGGCCCGATTGTTGCTGCTATCGGCAACGCCATACCGGATGTTGACACTGAACAGTGACGATCTCGAAGAGGGCAATCATTACAGCGATTTCCTGCGAACCATGCGCTTCCTGTTTGGCGGGGAAGATGGCGAGGCCCGTGTCCAGGAGCTCGAAAAGGAACTCTCCCTCTTCCGGCGTGCATTGCAGGCCATGCCAGAGACCAGATCGGTCGCACGTANTCGCACGTATCCAGCGCGACCGTGTCCAACACATCCTGAGCCAGGTCGTTGCCCGGACCGAGCGAGTGGATTTCACCGATGACCGCAACGCACAGGTCCGGGAGTTCAAGCCTCAACTAACGATCGAGACGGGAGATCTTAAGGAGGCGAAGGCCGTCGCTCATGTAGCCGAGCTCGTGAGTGCGCCAGGCATTGTCGAGTATTGGAAGTCGTCGCCGTACCTCCTCAATTTCATGCGCGGTTACAAGCTGAGGGAAAAGCTACAGGCGGTGAAGCTGCGGCCGGCCAAGGAGCTACGCAAAGCGATCAGAGCCGCTGCCCCCCACTTCATCAACAAGGAGCAGGTCGAAGGCTACGAGGCAATTCCCATTCGTAATGGAAGAATGCGGGCTCTCGCTGAATCAGCTTTCCAGCACGGGCTCGATCGCGCGCTGTGGATCCCACCATCCCGACCATCATTTGGGGAGCCCATTCCGGCGACAAAGACCTTGGTCTTCTCGGATTGGTCGATGGTCCCTGACGCGATCGCGGCAATTCTCTCGCATGACGCAAGCCGCCGTATGAGCATGACGTCGGACCTCGTCAGTCGCACCAGCCGTCCAATCGGCGTCGAGGAAATGATGCCGATGTTGTGTCCTTCACCTAGCCTTGCCGCCTGGGTGGACCCCTTGGCTTTGGAAAAACGGTTTGGACGTGCGGCGACCTACGACCAACTGGTGAGTCAGGCTCGTGAAGCTCTTGCTGAACGCATTGACCCGAAATGTCTCTCTCGACTGGCCGAGCGATCGGGTCGCCTCCTTCCGCTCACGCTGGAAGTTGAATTGGGGCAAGGCATAAACTGGGGCAAGGTCGGTGCCATCGAACATGACGCCCATGACGAGCATGGGGCGATGGCGCGAACCATCGAAGCGATCAGAGGCGCGCTCGACGCCGAAGACAATCTCAGCGATCTTGATGCAAGGGACATATACGACAAGCTTGCGGAATTTGCCCTTGGTTCGCCTGCCGTGTGTGCACTCCGGGCACTCGCTCGCCTCTGCCCGGAGCTGTCGCTGGACGATCCGGCGCTTGCAGGGGCAGCGATCACGATCGCTCTGGGGTTCCGCAGCCTGTACAACCAGCCCGAGAGCCGCGCATTGTTGGAGGAATCTTCGCCAATAAACTATTGGCGTCAGATTACTTCTCATGCTGCACGAAACGACCTTCCCGCCGTCTTGGATGAGTACCTTCACCTCATTTTGGAAAGTGAGCGGGCCGAACAATTCGATGCAGCCGACCGCGCTCACCTTATTGCAGCGAAGTTGGTCGAGGTGGTCGCGTTGAGGCCGGCTCAGATTACGCTCGACCATTGGACCGCCGGACGCTCACGCTTGCAGAACAAGACTTTCGAAGTGCGCGCTCGTTTCGCCATGCGATTTGCGGCGAACGCAGAGGAGGAGAAGGGCGTTCGTCGGACAGCTCTCGTCCAGGCGGCCTTCAAATCGCCTTTTCGCCCCTTCGTTCTCGCATCAACGTCGATCGGACAGGAGGGCCTCGACTTCCATCCCTACTGCGCTCGGGTCGTACATTGGAACCTGCCCCGCAATCCGGTCGACATCGAACAGCGTGAAGGCCGCGTCCATCGCTTCAAAAACCACGCTGTGCGCCGCAATGTCGCTGCAGAGTTCGGCCGCTTTGCGCTGGGAGGCGACGATGGGCGGCCTTGGTCAGGCATCTTCGACGCCGCTCAGAATCAAGAGAGCGCACACGGACGTGCTGGCGATATCGTGCCCTACTGGCTCTACCCTGGTGAGGCAAAAATCGAGCGCATGGTCCTGATCCCTCCGTTTAGTCGGGAGGTGGAGCGCTACGAGAATCTGAAAAAGTCTCTGGCTACCTATCGGTTGGCCTTTGGCCAGCCCCGGCAAGATGAGTTGATCGAACTGTTTTCGGCGTTCGAATCGGACGTAGTGGCGGACCTAGCCAACCTGCAAATCTCACTCAGGCCATCTCAGATAGGGGTCAGAACAAGAGCTGTTCAGAATCGTACGCTAAGGCCAAATGAAACATGAACATCATGCCGCCCGTCGGATTGGTGCTGGCAAGCGAAGCGATCTGAAGCCTTCGGGCATCTGGTGTTCAGAATCCCAGGTGTAGATGCCTGTGAGGTTGATGTGTTCCCAACTGAGCGGCGAGACGTGTTTGAGCAGGTCATTCGGGATAGTCCGACCCGCCATGCGCAGGTGTGTGGCTCCGCGGTCAAGATAGACGGTGTTCCAATGGACGATGGCGCTGACGACGAGATTGAGACCGGAAGCGCGGAATGCCTGGCTCTCGAATGAGCGGTCACGGATTTCGCCGCGCTCATGGAAGAATACCGCGCGCTTCAGTTTATGCGCTGCTTCGCCCTTGTTGAGGCCGGCTTGGCACCGCCGGCGCAAGGCCGGGCTCGAATACCATTCGATCATGAACAGTGATCGCTCGATCCGGCCGAGTTCCCGCAGCGCCTTGGCCAACTGGCTTTCGGAGACGCCGAGAGCTTCTTCAGGATCGTCGAGGGGACGACGGCGCGCGTCGCGATCGATGCGGCCAGATGCAGCAGGTCGTCCCAATGGTCAAGGATCAACGCGGTGTTGATCGGTGCGCCGATGTGGCTCGTCAGCGCCGGGTAGGCATCGCCCTTCTCGAATGTGTGAAACTTTCGATCTTTGAGGTTGCGTAGCCGAGGCGCGAAGCGTTTGCCGACAAGGGCGAACAGCCCGAAGACGTGATCGGTCGCGCCACCGGTGTCCGTAAAATGCTCCTGGATGTCCAGGATCGTTTCCTGGTCGAATAGTCCGTCGAGCACATAGGCCGCTTCGCTTTCCGTGGGGCTGATGGGCAGGATGCTGAAGTAGCCGTACTGGTCCGACAGGTGGCTGTAGAATTTCGATCCCGGTTCGCTGCCATAATGCAGATTGACGTCGCCGCGTTTTGCTGCTCGGTCGCTCGCACGGAAGAACTGTCCGTCGGACGACGCAGTCGTTCCGTTGCCCCACAGACGGGAATGCGGGTGCCCGGCGTGTGCGTCGGTGATGCAGGCCTGAGCGCCGCGATAGGTTTCTGATCGGGCATGGAAGGTGCGCATCCAGCCAATCTGATGGGCGCTGATGCCCTTGGAAGCGCCGGCCATCCGCTTCGGACCGAGATTGCATCGGCCAGGATGCCGGCCAGCATGGCAGAGACATTTCGTGGGGCGTCGCCTGTGCGGACATGTGTGAAGTGATCGGCAAAGCCCGTCCACTCATGCACTTCCCTCAGCAGGTCAGGAACTTCGACCAGCGGATACATCTCGCTGATCTCTGCGTTCAGTTCTTCGGCTGCCGCAGGAACGTCGCCGACAGTCGGCGTCACGATCAGCGTTCCCGCTTCGAGACGAACACCATCGAGCTTACCTGCGCGAGCGCGATAGGCCAGGCGCTTCAAATTGAAGTCCAGCACCTGCTTTACTTCGTTCAGCCAGGCGCCGCCGTCACGGCCGACACCAAGGCCAAGCCGATCCTCTTCCTTCATCGTGGTGAACGTCGATCGCGGCATGAGGTGCTCGTCGATCGGGCGGAACGAGCGGCTGCCCTCTACCCATATATCCGCCGAGCGAAGGCGCTCGCGCAATGCGGCGAGCGTGGCTATCTCATATAGCCGGCGATCAGGCTTCTGCTGCCCAAAGATCAGTTTCCGATCGGTTGGACTGAGATGGCTGGTCGGAACACGCTCGGACAGTGCACGCCGTCCCTCCGAATGAAGCCTTTGGAGCATCGCAATGGCTGTGAGCAAGGAGTCGTGCGGCGCGCTGAACGGAACGTAAAAGTCGCCAGGAACGCCGTCGCGTATTTGAGGACGCCACTATACTGCTCGGCCGCCAGGACCAGTGGGGATGCCTCATTTTCCTCGACCATTGCTGCAAGCTCCGGCTTCATCCGAAGCAGGGGTCAGAGCAAGACCTGCTCGAAATCATACGCTAAGGTCGAACGGAGCATGAACATTATGCCGCCCATGGCAATTTTGGTCGGCAAGCGCAGCGGCCTGAAGCCCTCCGTAAGGTCGGGCGCGACGTCCCAGGAGTAGATGCCGGTAAGNATTTGGTCGGCAAGCGCAGCGGCCTGAAGCCCTCCGTAAGGTCGGGCGCGACGTCCCAGGAGTAGATGCCGGTAAGGTTGATGTGTTCCCAGCTCAGGGGAGAGATATGTTTGAGCAGGGTGTCGGGAATATTTCGGCCACTCTGACGGAGGTGCTCGGTGGCCCGGCTGAGATATACCGTATTCCAGTGGACGATGGCACTGACGACAAGATTGAGACCGGAGGCGCGGAATGCCTGGCTCTCGAACGATCGGTCGCGGATTTCGCCGCGCTCATGGAAGAAGACCGCACGCTTGAGTTTGTGCGCTGCCTCGCCCTTGTTGAGACCGGCTTGGCACCGCCGACGCAGGTCCGGACTGGAATACCATTCGATCATAAACAAGGATCGCTCGATACGGCCGAGTTCCCGCAGGGCTTTGGCCAACTGACTCGGATTCGGTGACGCAGCCAGCTTTTTGAGAATCGTCGAGGGTGCAACGGTACGCGCGCGGATCGACGCCGCCAGATGCAGCAGATCATCCCAATATTCCATGATGAGCGCGGAATTGATCCGCACGCCGATATGGTCCGCGAGGGCGGGATAGGTATCGACTTTCTCGAAGGTATGGAATTTCCGGTCCTTGAGGTTGCGCAGTCGGGGCGCAAAGCGCTTGCCGATCAGGGCGAAGAGGGCAAACACATGGTCGCTGGCGCCGCCCGTGTCGGTGAAATGCTCCTCGATGTCGAGGATGGTGTCGTGGTCGAATAGCCCGTCCAGAACATAGGCCGCCTCGCTTTCGGTCGGACTGATCGGCAGGATGCTGAAGTAGCCGTACTGGTCGGAGAGATGGCTGTAGAATTTGGTGCCTGGCTCGCTGCCATAGTGCAGATTGATGTCGCCGCGCCCTGCAGCACGATCACTGGCCCGGAAGAACTGACCGTCGGAAGACGCGGTCGTTCCATTTCCCCAGAGCAGAGCATGGGGATGACGCGCGTGGGCGTCGGTCACGCTTGCCTGCGCCGCCCGATAAGTTTCGGTCCTGGCATGAAACATGCGCATCCAGCCGATCTGATGGGCGCTGATCCCTTTCGATGCACCTGCCATCCGTTTTGGCCCGAGATTGGTGGCGTCCGCGAGCGTGCCGGCGAGCATAGCAGCGATGTTTTGCGGCATGTCGCCCGTTCGCACATGGGTGAACTGCTCGGCAAAGCCCGTCCACTCATGCACCTCTCTAAGAAGGTCCGGCACCTCGATGAGCGGGTACATGTCATTCAGCTCAAGATTCAGTTCCTCGGCTGCGGCGGGAACCTCGCTGGCCAGCGGCGTCACCAGCAGGGTTCCGGCCTCGAAACGGACACCCTCGAGCTTGCCGTTCCGAGCGCGGTGTGCGAGCCGCTTGAGATTGAAATCGAGCAATTGCTGCATTTGCGCGAGCCACGCCGCCCCGTCGCGCTGTACGCCGAGGCCGAGCTGGTCGGTATCTTTGAGATTGGTGAAGGCAGGGCGCGGCATGAGATGCTCATCCATCGGGCGAAATGTCCTGCTGCCTTCGACCCAGACATCTGCTGAGCGAAGCCGCTCCCGCAACGCCGCCAGCGTGGCAATCTCGTAGAGACGACGATCGGGTTTTGATCCGCTGAAGATCAGTTTGCGGGCCGTCGTGCCAAGATGGGCAACCGGAACCCGATCTGGAAGGCTGCGCCGCCCATCTTCGTAGAGGGATTTGAGGGTTTCAATCGCCGCAAGCAGGGTATCGTTCCGGCGAGCGGAGCGGAAAGCAAAGGTCCGTAGAAACAGCGCCGCATATTTGCGGACGCTCGCGTATTGCTCCACCGCCACAAGCAATGGATCAGGATCTCCATTTTCCACCATGGCTTCGAGAGCGGGCTTTACCTGCAAAAGACGATGCCAGCCGACGTGCCGGTTGATCGTCTCGATTGCATCCTCATCGTTGTCGTTGGCGGCCTGAAGGGCGGAAATCGTATCGAGAAACAGCCGGAGCGCCTTCGCCGTCTCTTTACGCGTTTCGGCANTTGGCGGCCTGAAGGGCGGAAATCGTATCGAGAAACAGCCGGAGCGCCTTCGCCGTCTCTTTACGCGTTTCGGCATGGCGCTGCTTCTTGCGATTGTTGGCTTGGGAAAAGAGCCTGCCGATCAGCTTGATGAACATGGTGACCGCGTCGTCGGTCAGCTTCTGGCCGAGCTTGATGACCTGGGCGACGATCGTCGCGCGCCGGCGGCTAGCGTTGAAATCAGCGGCAAGCCAGGCCGGCGTGACATCGCCCTCCCGGATCATCTGGTCCCAGCGCCCGGAATGGATGCTGCCCTGCAGGCGGGGATCGATATCGAGGGCACGAATGAAGGAGAGCCTTTCCATCATCGCGACCAGGTTGCTGGCGCCGGGTGCGTCCGGAGCCGATCGTAGCCAATGGAACCGCGTCTGTGCAATTGCAGGATCCACCTTCAGCAAATCGTCGAGGCTCTGAAGCTGCTCAGGGGAACAGCCGGAGATCAACGCCGCTTCCGCACGCCGGCGCGCTATGGCGCGTGCCGCCAGCCCGATCCGCTCTATGGTGTCCGGCGTGGGAAGCACCACATTGCGTTCCCGCATGGTGGTGACGATTGCCTTGGCAATAGAAGACCCTTTGTCGGTCGTCGCTGCCGTTTCGATTGCGGACATCAAGGCGGCCCGCCGGTCCGGAGCTGCTGCGGTTCTCATCCCAAGATAGGCGAGGAGGTGCGAGACGTGTTCCAGCCGGGTCGGCTCTCGCCTCGCATAGGAACTGAGCTTTCCGGAGCGGCATCCAGTTGCTCGGCGATATAGTTGAGCATTGCCCGCGGCGGTATTTCGTTCGCCATGANTCTCATCCCAAGATAGGCGAGGAGGTGCGAGACGTGTTCCAGCCGGGTCGGCTCTCGCCTCGCATAGGAACTGAAGCTTTCCGGAGCGGCATCCAGTTGCTCGGCGATATAGTTGAGCATTGCCCGCGGCGGTATTTCGTTCGCCATGAGCGTCCTGCCCGGATATCGCATCAGGCAAAGCTGGGCGGCAAAGCCGAGCTGGTTATGTTTGCGCCTGCGGACCGCGATCTCCAGCCGATCGGCTGGAGACAGAGTATAGTGGCGGATCAGGCTGTCTTCATCGGTCGGCACACCGAACAGTTCCTGTCGATCCTGAATTTTTAGGAGCTTCCGCCGGGCCATTTTCTTTACTCCATGCAACATCGCGCCGATGGCCTCCGGCATGTCCGAAAACGACCGGTTCCGTACAGGGTGAACATAGCACTGTCCACAAATTACCTTGACATAGTTATGGACATGCACGACATTTCGGACAGCCTATTTGGACGAATCGAGCCCATGCCACGCACCTTTGCCTACGTCCGTGTCTCCACGACCGACCAAACGACTGAAAACCAGATTCAGGAAATCGAGGCAGCCGGTTTCCACGTCGAGCCACGCCGCATCGTCACCGAAACGGTCTCCGGCAGTGTCGCCATTGCGCAGCGCCGGGGCTTCACCCGGCTCATGGACAAGCTCGAAGCCGGCGATGTGCTCATCGTGACAAAGCTCGACAGACTTGGCCGGGACGCCATCGATGTGAGCACTACAGTGGGGAAACTGGAGGAATTGGGTGTCCGGATTCACTGCCTCGCTCTGGGCGGTGTCGATCTCGCAAGCTCCGCTGGCAAGATGACCATGAACGTCATCAACGCCGTCGCACANGTTCACTGCCTCGCTCTGGGCGGTGTCGATCTCGCAAGCTCCGCTGGCAAGATGACCATGAACGTCATCAACGCCGTCGCACAGTTCGAACGTGACCTGCTTATCGAACGCACGCAGTCCGGCCTCAAACGGGCAAGATCAGAAGGAAAGACCCTCGGCCGACCGGCACGGCTCAACGAAACGCGGAAGCACGATGTCCTTAAAGGACTGGCCAACGGCATGAGCGTTTCCGCTCTCGCCAGAAAGTTCGAAACCAGCCGGCAGACCATCATGCGCGTCAGAGACGACAGTTCACGTTCCGTTCGACCTTAGCGTATGATTTCGAGCAGCTCTTGTTCTGACCCCTTGTTGACGATCCCATTGTCGAGTCACCGCCGATGTTGTCTCTGTCTCGAACAATCCGGTTCTCGCCGCGGAGCTTGCGGCACTCATAGGTCAGATCCACGCCCCGTTGCGCGCTCGGTTCGGGCGCACGGGCGGAAGCGCCAGAACCGCAGAAGCCGCCGTGCCGATGAGGAAATCGGTGACGCCGGGGTTCGACATCAGGCGAAAGGCTTGCAAGGCGTTGTCGAGTTAGGGTCCGAGGATTCTGTCTCCCCGACGCAGTCGACGCGTTCCCGCGGTCTGCTCGATTAGCCAGTGGGCTCCCTTGTGTGCTGCAATGGATGCTTCCTTTGGATGCCCGTAGACGTTTCCGCGACCGACAGAAATGACGCCTAACGAGTTTGGCCCAGCAGGCTTGGGAAGAATGCCCGTAAAGAGGGCTCCATGGTGCGTCACGGCGAGGTAATCAAAGCTGCTTGAGGGCAGGTTGATTGTGTCGTAGTTCGCGTCACCCACCAGCAGGCCCCTCTTTCCTGATCGGAGCGTCACTATGAGGGCCAATCCGCTGTGATTTACTACGGTCGGTAGTCCGCCGCACTTGAGCAATTCGCCCCAGGACCAAGAGATGCGCCTTCCGGACCAACCCAGGAGCAGGCGTCGGCTCGCAAGAGCTGCTGCAATTTTTTTAGCTCCGGGTCCAAGACGCTGCACCGGAGTAATCCAGCACGCCCGTTGTAATTGAGGGAAGCGGAAGAACCCCGAGACGTGATCGAAATCCCAGTGCGAAATAATGACTGGGACGTTTGGATTGGGCGCCGGAAAGCTTTGTGGGGCAGGTCCGTCCGTTAAAGACGACTGGCCAACCCACATCGAAATACACCAGAGGTTGTTTATCCTCAGTCAACAGGGTTGCAAAGCTGGCTTGACCGACGTCGTTGATGCTGACTGTGTGGGGAGACGGGCTGGAGGCGAGAATGCTCTTAATGGTTCCCTCTTGCGTTAGCGCCGTTTGGGGGAACCCACATTCTTCAGCTAGGGCCCGAGCCTCATCCAGGTCGATACTTACTGCAGCACCTAATGACTTCAGGGCTAACTTGATTTCGCTCTCCTTCCCTACCTTTGCCGTCCCTGGTCGATGGTACTCAAATCGTTCGACCGCGATCTCGCTCAGTTCAGACACTTCATCCTGGTCCTGCCGCAGCGCTTCCCGGTCGAGGCCACCGCCACGCCCACCGCCATCGCCATCCGGACCTCCCTCTGGGCCGCCACGGAGGCTGTCATCGCTAAAGAGGAACGTTGCTGATTGTAGCGTGCCACGCGACAGCAGGCTGTATCCGGTCGCTGTAAGCTGGGCGTGAAAGGCAATCGGTCCCTTGCCCGTGGGCGCAATGTCCAGTGAAAACCAAAATCCAGGCTGTGGGGCTACGCCAAAAGTCCGGTTGAACAGCCCTTCGGTGGTGACCACCCGGACAAGTGCAAAGTGGCGCCGGTCATCGGGATCAAATAGCGCGTCGAAATGGCCGTCAGATGAGATCTCCACGTCTACGGCGTCAAATTCATAGGAGTGACGACTGTAGCGACCGGAACCGATCTGCTCAGCCCGTGCTACTCGTGCATAAAGTCTGCGCCGTGGAAATTCTGCTCCGTACACATACTCGTCCCTGTAACCCATGAGTATTTGCCCCGCGCGATAAATGGAGTGGAACTGACGCGTCGCGCTGCATGCGCAAATCTACTGGTTCAATCGGCGTGGGGTCTCCGCGCCGATCGGCACATTAAGCCGCTGAAATCTCACCGGCGAGTGGGGTCAACCCTTGGCGCCGGTTCACAATTAACTGGTTTGCTTCTGCGCGGTCGGTCGGGGTGAGCAGTTCATAAGGCATCGCGGCAACACGCATGGTCCTCGTCCCACCAGGCCGAGGCAGTTGACGGCAAAAAAAGAGGGGTGCCGACAAGCAGTCCGGCTGACAACGATCTGCGCATTTCCTCCTCCTGACCAGTGCGAAACTTGTTACGGTCCTCGACGCGACACCGGGGCTCCACCGTCCTCGGGAAAGATGACGTCGAACCAGCCATTTTCACCAAGGTCGCGCGTGTCGTCGAGATGCGCGCGATCGTTGACCAGGATCAGTGTATCGTTGTCCGGCACGCCGGAATACGCGCCTTCACGCGTCGATACGGCGGCGAAGCGCGGGCGACCGTCCGGCGCCTGCACGGGTAGCACCTTGTCGATTTGATGTCGCGGCGAGCCGTTCTTGCTACCGTGATGGCTGATCTTCAGGAAATGCACCGGTTTCAGTTCGTTTTTCCGGTCCATCATCTCCCAACTCTTCTCTTCGGCGTCGCCGGGGAAGAGCAGGCGCCAGCCGTTCCATTCGAGCTCGATGGCGACGCTTGAATTGTTGGCGGCCTTGTCGATCGTGCGCAGATTGGCGGCCATGCCGCTGGAACGAAACTCGATCAGGTCGAAGAAAGTCCCCGCGGAAACGCCGGCAGGCGGGGTGATGGCCTTCGCATCGAGCGACAGTGGGGCGGCGCCGTCGAGCACCGCCCCCAGCGTGCGGGGCGGCAGGGCGCCATAGTAAATCGACGTGTCCTCCTCCGGCGCGAGCAGCCGGACTTTCGTGTGGCGGAACGGGTGATGGTCCGAGACGTCGGTGGTGCGGTGCACATAGAGCGGCTTCGCCCCGTCAAGCCCGAGTTCGCTGATATGCTTGACGCAGTCCTTGGTGGATCGCGGATTGTTGATGTCGAGCAGAGCCTGGATGCCGAGCGGCACCGGCGCGGCGCTCTTTGCGAGGAACGCAGCGACGCTGTCGTAGGCCGCGAGTGCAGCGAGTTGCTTCCGCTTTGCCTTCGGGAAGCGGTCGTAATAGGCCTCGCCTTCCGACGAGGCAGTCATCCACAGATGCCTCGCCTTGAATTCGATGCCGAGCTTCCTGGCGCCATGGAGAAGCCCTTGCACATGGTCCATGTGCTCGTGCGTCATGATGTAGAGATCGACAGGTTCGCCGCCGAGCTCGTCCCTGATGTTCTCGAGCACCGGCTTGAACAGCTCGTCGCGGCCCGCAGTCCCGGCAAGCGCATTGCCGACGTCGATCAAAACGTTGACCGTGATCTCGTTGCCGGCATCATCAACCTCCGGAATACTCAGCAGGATGGCGTCGCCAAACAGCACATTGTAGATCCTGATCCTGAGTTTTTTCGCCATCTCAGTGCCCCATCATGTGCAGCATCTGGCCCATCGCGCGAATGCGCAGCGTGCCGTTCTGGATCTGGACGTTTGGCGAGCCGAACTCGAGGACACCCTCGGCGATATTGGCGGTAAGGAATACCTTTCGCATGGCGTCGTTGTGGGAGGTCGACGCGTCGCGCTGCGAGGGATGATCGGGGCTGGTCGACAGCAGCGTGCGCACCTTGCGCGTCTCCCAGTCGATCGCAAGCGTCGTGCCGCGCGTGACGGCCACCTCATGGAAGAAATCGCCGAACTGGAACTCCTGGGTGGACTGCCAAGCAACCTTGAACAGGAGCGCGCGCGTCACGGCCGGCTCGCCGTTCTTGCGCCAAGTCTTGCGGCTGACGTCGAGCCGCGGCCGCACTTCGAACGGGATGTTGACGGGGATCAATAACTTCTCGCGCCATTTTTCCGCGAACTGGTAGGCCGCCCAGTCGCTGCGTGCCAATTGGTCGAGATCGAGGTCGGCGGGCAGGTCGAAGCCTGGATCGACAGGATCGAGCGTTCCGGCGTCATCGACCATGCCCCGTCGTAAAAATTCCGCTTTGATGAAGTCACGCGGTTCGGAGTCTTTCGGGTTCGAATAGGTGTCGGCAGCGAACATGGCGCGGCCATAGTCGGCGAAGGAGATCTCGCCCGGCGGCAGATAGTCCAACGCACGGAAGGCGATGCGTTTGAACTTCTCAGTCGCCTTGAACAGCGCGAAGCCTGAAACGGAAAAGCGGATCTTGTCCTTCTCCTCCTTCGTCGGTGCCGGCAGGCTTGCCTGCTTTCGCTTCTGCTTCTCTTTCGCAAACTTCTCCTGAAAATCCTCCTGCCTGATTTCCTCGTACTCGGCGACAAGCAGAGCATAGAGCGCGCCGGTGAGCACAGTGCTGAGGTCGTGTGGCTCATTCAAATCGAGATCGCCGGGCTTAAGCATCGACGCCTTGTTGTTGAGGTCACGCAGCGGTCGCCCCTCGCCGTAGAGCGCCTCACCAAACTGCCGGGCGATCTCGTTGAAGGCTTCGGCTTTCCGCAGGTCGCCGCAAGTGTCGATCATCACCTGGCGCAGCAGCCGGTCCGTGCGTACAGCTAGCATCACCGCTCCGAGGTCGGCGATCGCTTCGTGTATTGCGAGGGATTGCGGAGAGGTCGCATTGTAGAGATCGGGCGCAATGCCGTCGAGGATCGCATGCGTTGTTTCGTGCGCGACGATGTCCGGAGACAGGCAGGTATAGACGAACTTGCCGCGCTTCTTGGGGGTGGGGTCGTCGACGAAGAAGAACTGCAGGCTGCGTGAATCGCGATGATAGAAGGCGTTGGGCATTTTTCCGGCGCGAGGCACGACGAGTAGCTGCTCTCCGTCGAAGGCCCAACGCAGCTTACGGCCGAGCACGTCCTGCGCCTCGAAGATCGACATCATCTTCATGACGGCCGTGAACACACTCACCTGCATGAAGTCGGTCGCGTTGAAATCCAGTTCGCTCTTGACCTTGTAGCGTCCCAGCGTACGGCCCTTCGGCGGGACGAAACGCGCCCCGGGCGTCACTGCGCCAGTATCGGGATCGAGGTCGATCACGGCGACGCGTCGCGACACCGGCCCGTCGAGCAAAGGTTCGTTCGCCGCGTACTCCCAACCCTGCATCAGGGTCTTTGCACCCTTTGGAGCGTGGCCTGGCTCGGTGTCCATATATTTCAGTTTGACTACGTTGGTGTCGGGAACGAACGTCTTCTTCGCCACGAGCGTCTCTCCCTATTTGTCAGTCACCGCGAACTGAACCGGTTTCTCAGCGGAAGGCTTGCCGACGAAGCGTGCCCGGTAGAAGCCTGGCTTGCCGATGGGCGGCAGGCGCAGCTTCAGCGATGGGATTGGAGGACCAGAGTAACTGACCTTTAGGGCCTCGCCGGCGGCTCTAAAGGGCCGGTCGGGTCCATCAGTGCTTTCCAGCACGACCTTGCCCTTGACGGTGTCGACCGGTGCCGACGGTGCGATCACCAGTTCGATCTCATCCTTCTTGCGGATGCTCAGGGACTGTACGGAAAGTGTTGCGGTCTCAGCCCCCTTCACGCCGACGGGCGGGGTCGGGAAATTCTTGCCGAAGAGGCGGAAGAACACGGCCTTGAAGGTGGTTTCCGTGAAGAAGCCGGCATGCTCGCCGACGACGAGTTGCTTCTGTGCCGAGACTGGAAGCGCGCTCCACAAGGGCACGGTGCCGTCGCCGGCGTCTTCGGAACGGGTCACCTGCTTGACGCTGGTGCCGACGTTCACGCGGGTCGCAGTCTTATGACCGGTCCCGGCGAAGTAGAAGTAGCGGATATGCGCGGGTTCCTTGCCCTTTGCGAGCGTACCATGTACCCAGGAGGCGCGGGCAACCAAAGTTGGATCCATTCCGAGGCTGGTGGCGACAGCCGGATTGTAGATATCGAGCTCGTCAAGTGTGCCGCCGACCTTGATGTCCCAGCAGGCCGCTTCCCCCGGCGCTGGCAGTAGTTGGTAGCCGGACGGATAGCGCCTGTCGGCGGCGATCTCGCGGAAATCCGCGGGACTCACGCCCATGGCGCTATCGAGACCAAGTATGCGTGCCAGCGCCAGCGGCGCACCGAGATGTGGCGTCCCCAGCGTCATGAACGCCTTGATCTTCCCGAACCAGGATCTTGCATCGAACTTGCCGGCCTCGAGCATCAGGCGGCTGATCAATCCGCCCATGCTGTGGGCGACAATGGTGATAGACGTTGTGCCGGCAGGTAGCACGTCGAGCCGGGCAGCCAAATGATCGGCGAGGGTCTCAAGATCTCGTCGCCAGTCATAGGGGAAGACATGGAGGCGGTCGCCCGACCCGCTCTCCTTGAAGCCAATCGCGGCGAGCGTGTCGACAAGCGGCTTATAGATGTCGAAGCAGGAGACCTCGCGAATGATATCTCCGACGAGGAGATCCTCGCGCAAGAGCTTCTGTTTCCGCTTGTAGCCGAACGTTACTTCGAGCGGGGTCGGCGGCCAGACTTCTTCACCATCCGGCATCGAAAGGATCGAGCCCATGATCCCAGGCACGAACACCACACAATTCATCGCACGCCCCCCTCTTCTAGATTGGCACCCCTACTGCGTCGGATCGAGTGTGCAGCCACAGCTACAGATGTGCGCCGGGCCGGTATTGCCGGTCCAGTTCATCCGGATGTGACCAAGGCCGGTACCCCCCACGCCGCCGATGCGATCCTCGGTGCGTCGCTCGTCGATGCCTGGCGCGGGATGGCCGATACTCCAGCGCGACGCCGTCAGTCCTTGGAGCGAGTTCGCTAGCGGATGCTTGTAGCTGTTGGGGTGGCCATAGGAGAGCGCCACGCGTGGCGTGCCCGCGCCAGGCTTCGTCGGCGCCACTCCCGACGCGCGACCGCCATGATGGGCGGCGACGAGGCCGGCGATCGCCTTGCCTGCGACAAGTGTGGGAATATCGCTGTAGCCTGCGTCCCCCGGCAGCAGGATCGGATCGCTGCCGGCTGATCCCCATACCCAGACGGCAATGCCGGACCTGTTCTGGTTGCTCGACGGCCCGGTGCAGCGCTCCAGATCGATCTTGCCGGCCGAGAGGATTCCGCTGCCGCTCCAGACCATCAGCGTGCCCGTGTTTGCAATGGCGCTTGCCATCGCCGACTGCGGGCCCGGGCCAAGCGTCTGCAGTGGCGCGATCCAAGTCATCCCCTGCGCAGCCGGATAGATGTTGGCCGCATGGAAGTGATCGTAGTGCCAGTGGGTGAGAATGGCCACAGGATGGTGCTGGAGGCAGATTCTGCCCATTGACGACGGCCAAGTTCCGGTGTCCTTCAGCACGCCTGAGCCGACGTCGACGTAGGCAATCACTTTGTCGGCGGAGGTCACCAGCGCATTGGCTGATCCTTGGCCTACATCGAGAACGAAGATGTGTTCGATCGACGATGCGGGCAGCGCCAGCTCGATCTCATCCTCCGGCCTGACGTATGGCGTAAGATCAGTCGCCTGCGCCAACATGCGCGCGAGCTTGTTCGACGCGGGTCGCACCGAAACCCTGGCTCGACGTGGCGGGCCGGCGATACTGTTGTAGACGGCGGCCTCACCCTTGTCGTCTGGGACCAACTCGATCTGCGACCACTCAGGCAGAGCATCGTGCGGATGCAGTGCAAGCCAGCCGGTCGCGGCGGGCGCGGCATCCGACGCATTTATTTCGATCGCGTAAATCGGCGCGCGGTCGACATGGCTTCGCCAACTGCCCAGTTGAGTGGGTGGACCGGGCAGCGCATAGGTCCGGTCGAAGTAGTCCGCGTCGACAGCGTCGAAGAGCACAAACTCGCTGTCGGCCCCGTCGATCAGCAGAGCGTACGCGCGGCTGGGAATATCGAAGGCCGCATCGCGTCGCTGGAAGAAGTGGTGCATGCTGCCCCCGAGCGCGCGTCTTTTTGCAGCCGCCAAAAATCTATGTTTGTTTGGCCAATATACTCGTGGCCGAATAATAAGTGAAGGTCATTTATGTCGTTGTGCTGAAATGGCGAGAAAGGTAGCGGACAAAAACTTTACATGAGGGAGGGAGGGACTTGCAAATTTCACGCCGCCATCCTTCATGCTGTCAACCGCAGCGCCTCCGTGAAATCGCCAAATGGATGGCCACTAGTATTCCATGGAATACGTGCACTCTGCTCGGTCGGTTGGTCTCGGCCGGGCTGATCGCCAAGGAGCCAAAGTCAGCCAGCGGGTGGCGCTCACCTCATCGGCGAGCTCGGCGTGAGGGAGATGACAGGCAAGGCGATATCGGTCGTGGGGTGTCGTCTAGCTGGGTCCAGGCTGGATATCACTAAAACTACCAATCCGGAATCGGCCCCGAAAGAGCCGGCTGCCCGCCTACTTGGCCAATCGATGGGGTGGACGCCCCCTAACGGCATCACAATGTGCCAAGGTAGCGGTGTCGAAACGTTGCTACAAA
>NZ_AYWU01000032.1:0-61560 GCF_000502375.1 Mesorhizobium sp. L48C026A00
CCCGGCGAAGGAGAAAACTGTCACCCATGCAATCAGTCCATTCTGTTACCTATCTATCCGGTTCGGACACCGGCACCTTCTCCCCGTATAGTGACGGGGAGAAGGGGGGCTGGCCGCAACGCCAACGCCCTTCCTGCAACGTGGGTAATTGGCGAAATCATGTATGAGAGCGCCCCTCTCCCCGTCAGTATACTTGGAGAGGATGCCGGCAGGCAGGTGAGGGACGGCGCCGACTTTGGCAGTTGATATTCCCAAAATCGGGCAAAGATCGCCTGTCGGGAGCGTCTCACTCACCCCTGGCGGCCTCTTCGATCTTGGCGATGTCGATCTTGGTCATTTGCATCATCGCCTGCATGACGCGGCCGGCCTTTTCCGTGTCGGGGTCCTGCAGCAGCCTCGGCAATTGCTCCGGCACGACCTGCCAGGAGACGCCGAATTTGTCCTTCAGCCAGCTGCACTGGCTGGGCTCGCCACCGCCCTCGATCAGCCTGTCCCAGAAATAGTCGACCTCCTCCTGCGTCTTGCAGTCGATGGACAGCGAGACTGCCTCGGTGAACTTGAATTGCGGCCCGCCGTTGAGCGCCTGGAACTGCACGCCGTCGAGCTCGAAATAGGTCACCAGCACCTTGCCCTCATTATCGCCGCTGCCCTTGGGCCAGCGCATCACGCTCAGCACCTTCGAGTTCTTGAAGATGGAGATGTAATGGTTCATGGCCTCCTCGGCCTGGTCGTCGAACCACAGGCAGGGGGTGATCTTTTGCATTTTCTTGCTCCTCGGGCTGTTTTGGCTTGTTTTCACGGGTCCAACGGCCGGCTGGCGATAGATGCCGGTCGCCGCCGTCTGCCCAAGGACGCTCAAACAAAACACGATCCGACAGCACCTCTGACTTTTTTACTGCCTGGACCGGCTTGCCGTCTTTGGCTCAAGATCCCGGCGCATCGCAAAACCGTGGCCAGACCAGACGGTGGCGTATATAACGCCGCTCAATTCCGGTTTTCCGCCCCTGTTCGGACGACGCAAACAGCAAGGACAGTTTAATGCCCGCCTACCGTTCCCGCACCACTACCCATGGCCGTAACATGGCCGGCGCCCGCGGCCTGTGGCGCGCCACCGGCATGAAGGATTCCGATTTCGGCAAGCCGATCATCGCTGTCGTCAATTCCTTCACCCAGTTCGTTCCGGGCCACGTCCATCTCAAGGATCTCGGCCAACTGGTCGCCCGCGAGATCGAGAAGGCCGGCGGCGTCGCCAAGGAGTTCAACACCATCGCTGTCGACGACGGCATCGCCATGGGTCATGACGGCATGCTCTATTCGCTGCCTTCGCGCGAGCTGATCGCCGACTCGGTCGAATATATGGTCAACGCCCACTGCGCCGACGCCATGGTCTGCATCTCGAATTGCGACAAGATCACGCCGGGCATGCTGATGGCATCGCTGCGTCTCAACATCCCGACCGTCTTCGTCTCCGGCGGCCCGATGGAGGCCGGCAAGGTGGTGCTTGCCGGCAAGACGCAGGCGCTCGATCTGGTCGACGCCATGGTCGCGGCTGCCGACGACAAGATCTCCGACGAGGACGTCAAGACCATCGAGCGCTCGGCCTGCCCGACCTGCGGCTCCTGCTCGGGCATGTTCACCGCCAATTCGATGAATTGCCTGACCGAGGCGCTCGGCCTTTCGCTGCCCGGCAACGGTTCGACGTTGGCGACGCACGTCGACCGCAGGCGGCTGTTCGTCGAGGCCGGCCACCTGATCGTCGATCTCGCGCAGCGCTACTACGAGCAGGACGACGACACCGCGCTGCCGCGCAGCATCGCCTCGAAGGGCGCCTTCGAGAACGCCATGACGCTCGACATCGCCATGGGCGGCTCGACCAACACCGTGCTGCACATCCTGGCTGCCGCGCATGAGGGCGAGATCGATTTCGGTCAGGACGACATTGACGCGCTGTCACGCAAGGTGCCGGTGCTATGCAAGGTTGCCCCCGCCAAGGCGGATGTGCACATGGAAGACGTCCACCGCGCCGGCGGCATCATGGCGATCCTCGGCCAGCTCGATAACGCCGGACTGATCAACCGCGACCTGCCGACCGTCCACACCGCAAGCCTCGGCGAAGCGCTCGACCATTGGGATATCTCGCGCACGTCAAGCCAGAATGTCCGCGACTTCTTTCTGGCGGCCCCGGGCGGCGTGCCGACGCAGGTCGCCTTCAGCCAGGATCGCCGCTGGGACGAACTCGATCTCGACCGAGAGAAGGGTGTCATCCGCTCGGCCCAATATCCTTTTTCCAAGGATGGTGGCCTTGCCGTGCTGAAAGGCAACCTGGCGCTCGACGGCTGTATCGTGAAGACCGCGGGCGTCGATGAATCGATCCTGAAATTCACCGGCCCGGCCAGGGTGTTCGAAAGCCAGGACGCCAGCGTCAAGGCGATCCTGTCCAACGAGATCAAGGCCGGCGATGTCGTCGTCATCCGCTACGAAGGGCCGCGCGGCGGCCCCGGCATGCAGGAAATGCTCTATCCGACCAGCTATTTGAAGTCGAAGGGCCTCGGCAAGGCCTGCGCGCTGGTCACCGATGGCCGCTTCTCCGGCGGCACCTCCGGCCTGTCGATAGGCCATGCTTCTCCCGAGGCGGCGGAAGGCGGGCTGATCGGGCTGGTGCATGAGGGCGATACGATCGAGATCGATATCCCGAACCGCACCATCCGGCTTGCCGTCGACGATGCCGAACTAGCCGCCCGCCGCGCCGCGATGGAGGCCAAGGGAGCCGCCGCCTGGAAGCCCGAGGAAAAGCGCAAGCGCAAGGTGACGATGGCCTTGCGCGCCTACGCCTCGATGGCGACCAGTGCTGCAAAGGGTGCGGTAAGGTATGTGCCGGAATAGGTTCGCTTCTTCAAAGGGATGACGGTAGATGGATTTCGACCTTATCGTCCGCGGCGGCACGCTGCCCGACGGCAGGATCGCCGATATCGGCATCATCGGCGAGACGATCGCGGCCATCGAGCCGGAGCTGAACGCTCGCGCGGGCACGGCGATCGACGCCCATGGCAATCTGATCTCGCCGCCCTTCGTCGATCCGCATTTTCACATGGACGCCACGCTCTCGCTAGGCATCCCGCGCATCAACGTGTCGGGCACGCTGCTCGAAGGCATCTCGCTGTGGGGCGAACTGAAGCCGTTGTTGACGCACGAAGCGGTGCGCGACCGCGCGCTCGCCTATTGCGACTGGGCAGTGTCCATGGGCCTGCTCGCCATCCGCAGCCATGTCGATGTCTGCGATACCAGGCTGCTGGCGGTCGAAGCCCTGCTCGATGTGAAGAAGACCGTCGCGCCCTATATCGACCTGCAACTGGTCGCCTTCCCGCAGGATGGGTTTTATCGCTCGCCGACGGCGCGCGATAACACCATCCGCGCGCTCGGCATGGGTGTCGACATCGTCGGCGGTATTCCGCATTTCGAGCGCACCGTGGCCGACGGCACGCGTTCGGTGACGGAACTGTGCGAAATCGCGGCAGAACGCGGCCTCATGGTCGACCTGCATTGCGACGAGACCGATGATCCGCTGTCGCGCCATATCGAACAACTGGCCTATGAGACGCAACGCCTCGGCCTGCAGGGCAGGGTCGCCGGCTCGCATCTTACGTCGATGCACTCGATGGACAATTACTATGTCTCGAAGCTGTTGCCGCTGATATCAGAGGCAGGCGTCTCGGCGATCCCCAATCCGCTGATCAACATCATGCTGCAGGGCCGCCACGACACATTCCCCAAACGCCGCGGCCTGACGCGGGTCAAGGAAATGCTTGCCCACGGTATCCGCGTCGGCTGGGGTCAGGATTGCGTGCTCGACCCCTGGTATTCGCTGGGCACCGCCGACATGCTCGACGTCGCCTTCATGGGCCTTCACGTCGCCCAGATGTCGAGCCCGGCCGACATGGCGCGCTGCTTCGACATGGTCACCAACGTCAACGCCGCCATCATGGGCCTCGACCATTTCGGCCTGTCGGTCGGCAAGCGCGCCAGCCTCGTCGTCCTCGATGCCGGCGATCCGGTCGAGGCCTTGCGCCTGCGTCCCGAGCGGCTCTGTGTCATCGCCAGGGGCAAGGTGGTGGCCGAGCGGGCCAGGCAGGAAACACGGCTCTCGATCGCCGGACGGCCGGCAACAGTAAACCGCAGGCACCGCCGGTCTCAAAACTCCATCGATCAGATTGATAGGTCCTGACCGCAAGTCTACAATCAACCTCCAGTTTTATGCCGAGGAGGATGTCATGTGGCACAAGGCGGCGATGGTGGTCGTGTTGGCGGCGACCTGTGCAGGCTGCATGACGGCCGAAGACCGTCGTGCCGCGGACGAGGCGAAATGCCGATCCTACGGCTTCGTCAGGAAGAATGATGCCTTCGCCGAATGTCTGCAGCGCATCGATCTGGCGCGCCGCGCCGAGCTCAGAAGTGCGTCGGTCTTCGATCCTTGGGATCGGCCGGTGATCTATCGTCCGGTTATCATTCGGCCACGGCCAAAGTAGGCCGTTGCGATCGTCCGTACAGGCCCAGCCGATTTCCGGTCCCTGGTCTGGCCGGCTTCCCGATTTCCGCTCGTCAAAGCGGCCGCTTGCGTCTACGACGCTGCTCACCGGGCTTTCATGCGGGAGGAAGCGACATCGGCATGGCACAGCCAACAGCCCAGAATTCAACGTTCAGGAACGTGCTTTTTGCTGGCATTCTGCTGATGCTGGCCGGCGATTTCCTGTTTGCTTTGAATGATGCGATGGGCAAATGGCTGGTCGCCAGCTTTTCCGTCGGCCAGGTCGTGCTGATCCGTTCCATCGGCGCCTTTTTCGTGCTCGGTCCGATGATCGCGCGTCAAGGCGCGGCCAGGCTGTTCCGCATGGAGCGCCTGGAACTGCAGGTCTTGCGCGTCGTCATGACGACGCTTGACACGGCGCTGTTCTACGCCGCCGTCGTCTATCTGCCGCTCGCCGACGTCATGAGCTTCTACATGGCAGGGCCGATCTACGTGGCGGCGCTGTCCCACCTGTTGCTTGGTGAAAAGGTCGGCTGGCGCCGCTGGATGGCGATTCTGGTCGGGTTCTGCGGTGTGCTGATCATGCTCGAACCGTCCTCGGCCGCGTTTTCGCTGTCGTCGACCTTCGCGCTGGCCGGAAGCATTTCATTCGCCTTCGCGATCATTCTCAACCGGCGGTTGCGTAGCACCAGCGACACCTCGCTCGTTACCTGGCAAACCATCGGCACGCTGCTGGTCGGCGGGTTTCTCACCATCGGCAACTGGCAGACGCCGTCCTCGCTCGATTTCGGCGCCATGCTGCTTCTTGGCATCGTCTCCTGCGGCGCGCATCTGATGATCACCAGGGCGCTGAAGCTGGCGCCGGCGTCGACGCTGGCGCCGCTGCATTACAGCCTGCTGCTGTGGGCCGTCATCTTCGGGCTGGCCTTCTTCGGCGACATGCCCGGCCCGCGCATTCTGATCGGCTCGGGCATCATCGTGCTGGCCGGCCTGTTCATCTTCCATCGCCAGAAAGTGGTCGACACGTTGCCGCCCGAAAACGTGCCGAAAGGTGTCAACTAGGGTCCAGATTTCTGGTGCCTTAAGGTTCAGAGTTTTCGCACTTAACCGGCGCGCACCGCCGCCAGATGCGTTGAGAAGTCGGCCGTCTCCATCAGCGCCCTGCAGCGTGAAAAGCGACCGTCGGCATAGGCGCGGAAATCGTCGGCTGGATTGCTGTTGGCAAGCTGGATCAGTCCCCACAGCGTCCACAAGAGATCGCACATCGCCTTGTAGATGACGATGCGGCCGCGCTCCGCCGGCGTCGGCTCGCCACCGAAATAGGCGCCCATCATCTCGTCCTCCTGCGCCGTATCAAACTGGCCTTCGACGCTGAGGTCGCCGAGATCCCAAAGCGGGTCGTTCATGCCGGAATATTCCCAGTCGACGATCCACATCCTGTCGCCCGTATCGAGAAAATTTTCGCACAGCGGATCGCAGTGGCAGGCGACGAGAGGCAGGGGATGCGCGGCAAGCGCCGAGCGCACGGTTTCCGCCTCGATAACGACGTCGTGGTAACCGGCAGGCAGGGCGACGTCCTTGGTCGACAGCACCTTCAGGTAGTCGTCGATCATCGCAAACAGCTCGAAGCGGAAGGGAAACACCGCGCCGGATGTATGCAATCTGCGGAAGGCTTTGCCGGCACGCGCCGGACTGCCCGGCCGGGTCTTGAATTTATCCGGCGACATCGTCTCGGCGCCCGCGATGAAGCGCGTCACCATCACGCCTGTCTCGCCGTCGACATGCAGCAGCTCGGGGCTGACGCCGGCCATCGCTGCCTCCCGCGCCGCCACCGCCTCGTTGGCGCGGTTGATATACTCCTGCGTGCCCTTGCCGGGAATCCGCACGCAGGCATCTCCAGCCCTGAAGACGAGGTTGGTGAGGCCACCCAGCCGCTCCAGCGGTCCCTCGTAGCCGGCCAGCGCCGGAATGGCTGCAAGCGCCGCGCGTGCTTCCTCGTCCACCATCGCTTCTGCCCTCTTTTCGCGTCTATTTGTGGTGACGACGGTTCCACAAATTTCGCCGTTTGGCTATCATCGCCTGCATGCGGTTCACTCCAGCGCCGTGCGTTCCCGTAGGACGCGCTAAGAACGCTGCGGCGCTTTGATTTGCGGACGAGACTGTAATGGCGGACAGGAAAAACAAAGGCGCGCTCGCCGCGGCCTACGCAGCGAAGCGGCCAGAGGAGGTGGCGGCGCTCTACGACCGCTGGTCCGACACCTACGACGCCGACATGTCGGCGGCCGGTTATCGCCATCCGACCATCTGCCTCGCCCTGCTTGCCCGCCACCTGCCGCGCGGCGCGGCACCGCTCCTCGATGCCGGCGCCGGCACCGGGCTCATCGGCGAGTGGCTGAAGATCGCGGGCTATCCGCAGGTCGAGGCGCTCGACATCTCCGAAGGCATGCTGGCCCAGGCAGCGCGCAAGGGCGTCTATTCGGCGCTTCACTGCCTGGCGCTCGGCGGCCCGCTGCCCTTCGCGGATGATGCCTATGCCGGCATCATATCGGCCGGCGTCTTCACCTCGGGCCATGTCGGTGCTGAGGGGCTGGACGAACTGATCCGCATCTGCCGGCCAGGCGGGATAATCGTGCTGACGGTCAAGAACACCCTGTGGGACGCCGGCTTTTCCGCAGGGATAGCCGACCTCGAGGCGAAGGGCGTCGTCACGCGCGCCGAGGAGACGTCGCCCTATGTCTCCATGCCGGGCGAGGCCGACACCGTGCCCAGCCGGGGTCTCGTTCTGCGCGTGAACTGACCATCCCCGCTCTTATGCATGTCGCGCAAAAGTGCGCAGCGGTTTTGCGATAACGCCATGCATAGAAACAAGAACTTAAAGCGCCTCGCATGAATCCGTTCAGACGCGACGCGCTTTAGCCTCTGATCCTTTCTCCGGCCGGGTCGTAAAGCGGCTCGAGATGGATTTTTGCCGGCGTCCGCTCCATAGCCACCACCAACTCGTAGTCGCCGCAGGTGAGGAAATCGTCGCTGACGCCGTCGGCGTTGCGCACATAGCCGTAGCCGATGTTCTTCCCGACCGTGTAGCCATAGCCGCCGCTGGTCAGATAGCCGACCGGCTCGCTGTTGCGCAGGATCGTTTCGCGCCCGAGCAGCACGATCTCGCAATCGTCGACGGTGAAGCCGGCAAAGCGTTTTTTCAGCGCCGCGCCGCTGATATCTTCCAGCGCCCGCCGTCCGAGAAAATCTGTGTTCTTGCGAAGCTTCACCGCCCAGCCAAGGCCGGCCTCCTGCGGCGTGTCGTTGGGCGTGATGTCGGAGCCCCAGGCGCGGTAGCCTTTTTCCAGCCGCAGCGATTCCAGCGCCCGGTAGCCGACCGGGCGGATGCTGTGCTCCTCGCCCGCCGCCATCAGAGCGTCGAAGATTTCGCCCGTCGCCGCGATCGGCACATGCAGCTCCCAGCCGAGCTCGCCGACATAGGTGACGCGCAGCGCCCTAACTGTGGTGCCGGCGATGGAGATTTCCCGCACGTGTCCGAACGGGAAAGCGGTGTTCGACACGTCCGCATCGGTCACCGCAGCCAGCACGTCGCGGGCCTGCGGCCCCATCAGCGACAGCGTGCCGAAATCCTCGGTGACATCGGTGAGCGTCACGTCGAGCTCGTTGCCGACATGGTCGCCGATCCACGAGAAGTCATGCGTCCTAAAGCCGGTGCCGGTGACGACGTAGAATCGGTCTTCGCCGAGCCGCGCCACGGTCAGGTCGGCCTCGATGCCGCCGCGCGTGTTGAGAAGCTGCGTGTAGGTCAGCCGGCCGACCGGCTTGGCGACGTCGTTGGCGCAGATCCAGTCGAGCGCCTTCAGCGCATCCGCACCGGTCATTTCGTATTTGGCGAAGGACGATTGGTCGAAGATGCCGACGTGTTCGCGCACGTGCCGGTGCTCGTCGCCGACCGGCGAAAACCAGTTCTGCCGGCCCATCGAATAGATGTCCTTCGGCTCGACGCCTTCGGGCGCAAACCAGTTCGGCCGCTCCCAACCGAGCTTGGAGCCGAACACGGCGCGGTGCTTTTGCAGCCGTTCGTAGAGTGGCGACACGATCCGTGGCCGGCCCGTGGCATACTCTTCATGCGGGAAGCCGATCGTATAGTGCTTGCCATAGGCTTCCAGCGTGCGGTCGCGGACCCATTGCCGGTCGCGGTGCAGGTCGGAAAAGCGCCTGATATCGACCACCCACAGGTCGAGTGGCGCCTCGCCGTCGACGACCCACTGCGCCAGCACCCAGCCGGCGCCGCCGCCTGCCGCGATGCCAAAGGCGTTGAAGCCGGCGCCGACGAACATGTTGGCGCATTCGGGTGCCACGCCGAGAATGAAATTGCCGTCCGGCGTGAAGCTCTCCGGCCCGTTGATCATCTGCTTGACGCCGACGGTTTCGAGCGTCGGAACCCGCTTGATCGCCTGGTTCATATGCTGCTCGAAATGATCATAATCGTCGTCGAACAGCCGGAACTGCCAGTCGTCAGGGACATCGCCGCCGGGAAGATCGGTCGTCCAGGCTTGCGGGTTCGGCTCATAGCCGCCCATCACCAGCCCGCCGACCTCCTCCTTGAAATAAATGCGGCGGTCGGGGTCGCGGATCGTCGGCGCATCGGTCGCCAACCCGTCTATTCTTTCGGTGACGAGGTACTGGTGCTTCACCGGCTGCAGCGGCACGTTGATGCCGGCTAGCGCCCCCACCTGCCGCGCCCATTGCCCGGCACAGTTCACCACCTTGTCGCAGGCGATATCGCCCCTGTTGGTCTTTACCGTTGTGATGCGGCCCTCCTGCATGTCGAAGCCGGTGACGCGGACATCCTCGAACAGCCTGGCGCCATGCATGCGCGCGCCTTTGGCCAGCGACTGGGTGATGTCGGAAGGGTTTGCCTGGCCGTCGGTCGGCAGCCAGTTGGCGCCGACGAGATCGCCGGTTGCCAGCAGCGGCCACATCGCCTTGACCTCGGCCGGTGACAGCAACTGCATGTCCATGCCGAAGCTCTTCGCCGTCGTCGCCAGCCTCTTGTACTCGATCCAGCGGTCGGCATTGGTGGCGACCCTGAGGCATCCGGTCATCTTCCAGCCGGTGGCCAGTCCGGTTTCGGCTTCCAGTCCCTTGTAGAGATCGACCGAATATTTGAGCACGCGGGTGATCGAGGCCGAAGACCGCAATTGACCGACCAGCCCCGCCGCATGCCATGTCGAGCCCGAAGTCAGTTTGCCCTGTTCCAGGAGCACGACATCGGCCTTGTGGTCACGCGCCAGATGATAAGCCGTCGAACAGCCGATTATGCCGCCGCCGATGACGACGATCTCGGCGTGGGCGGGCAAGGTCATGATATCTGTCCGTATTTTGTTCTGTAGTTTTCCAGCGCGGCATCGAGCCGCGTCAGGTTTTCGTCGGTATAGGCAACGTAGTCGATCCCGGGCGCGTCGAGATAAAGTTCGGAAACCATGCTCCACATCGCCTCGCGCAGCAGCGATGCGCATTGCATGGCCGCATGCGAGCGGCGGATCGCCTCGTCCGGCTCCTTCATGAAATAGGCGGTCAGGAAGGCGAAGGACTCCTCGTCGTTCATGGTGGCGTTCGAGGCAACGCCGGCGAGGTCGAACATCGCCGTGTTGAAGCCGGCATATTCGAAATCGATCAGCCACAGCCGGTGGCCGTCATCGAGAATATTAGCCGGCAGAAGGTCATTATGACCAAAGACGATCGGCAGCAATTTCTGCGCCCGTTCGAGCTCGTCTGCAAGCGTCAGCAGCCGCGGCAACTCGCTTCGCATGCGGCTGTCGGCTTCCTCCAGCGTGCGCGCATAGTCGCGGATGACATGGAATACCCAGAACATGAAGCCGGCGCCGGAGACATGATTGGGCATCTCGCGATGGAAGCCGCGCATCAGGGCGGCGACGCGGTCGATATTGGCGCGGACGTCCTCGGCGACAAAAGTCTTGGCGCCGAGAAATTCCGTTACCAGGATGCCGGGCTCGGAATGGCGGACCGCAGGCGCGAAGCCGGCGGCGTGCGCCGCGCGCGCGGTCATCACCTCGCGCTCGCGAAAGACATGATGGAATGGAAAGTCCTGGCCAAAGCGCACGACATGCCGCCCGGCGGCGTCCTTGACCAGATAGTTGGCGTTGCTCAGGCCGCCTGGCAGCGGCGCGATCTCGATGCTGCCGGTCCAGCAGGGCAGGGCGCGGATGCGGTCCTCGGCGGTCACGGGTGAATCCCTCGTTGCGCGGGGTTCAAGGCGTCGCGGGCGACGCAAAGATGGCGGCCGGCAGGAGGGAGCAATGCGAAGTCCTCGTCGGTGCGGGATCCCGGGATCGGTATCCCGCACCGCACCGACGAGCCCCAGTGCCGGGTTCTTTGACTCCGGCATCCGCCCCCGCGGATTCAAAAAAGTCCTTTTCCCTTACGTCAGACGATTTCCCGGACGTTCGGGCAGGCGAATTTTGGTGCGGCTCTGCCATCGTTCTCCCGTGGCAGTTCCGAAGCCTGTCACAAGCCAGTGTCGCGCCATGTGATCCGGCTTGTCAACGACAACTTGTGGCTTTTTGCCCGAAATCACAAGAATTTCTTGTAAACTGTGGCCGATTTGCCTTAGAAGCGGTCAGTAGCGCAACAAATCGATTGGGTGAGACCGATGCCCTCGAAGCGGCATGGCGAGATCCTGCGTCTCCTCCATGAGGAAGGCACCGTCACCATCGCCAGCCTGGCCGACCGGCTGGGCGTCTCGCTGGAGACCGTGCGCCGCGACGTCAAGCCGCTGACCAGTGACGGTTCGATCCTGAAGATGCATGGCGCCGTCGGCCTGCCGTCGATGGCCGGCGAGGCGCCGTTCGAGCGGCGTATGCGCGAGAATGCCGATGCCAAGCGCGCCATCGCCCGCATGGTTGCCGCCACCATCCGCGACGGCGAAGCGATCATGCTCGACACCGGCACCACGACCTCTTTCCTGGCCCGCGAACTGCTCGGTCACCGGCGGTTGACGGTGGTCACCAACTCCTCCGACATCGCCCGCACGCTGGCCACCGTCAACGGCAACAAGGTCTATATGGCCGGCGGCGAACTGCGCAGCGATTCGGGCGCCGCCTTCGGCGTCTCGGCCATTGAATTCGTCAGCCGCTTTTCCGTCAGCCACGCTGTGATCTCCACTGGCGCGGTCGATGCCGTCACCGGCGTGATGGACTATGATCTGGACGAGGCGGAGTTCGCCCGCATGGTGCTGTCGCGCGGCCAGCGCTCGCTCGTCATCACCGATCACACCAAGTTCGGCCGCCAGGGCCTGGTCCAGGTCTGCGGCCTCGACGGTTTTTCCGAACTCGTCACCGATCGGCCGCCGCCGCACGCCATCGCCGCAGCGCTTGCCCAGGCTGGCGCACGGCTCAGCATTGCCGGCAGCGAAAGCGGGATCTGACCTGGCCAGAGCAGTAATGCGGTGAGCCTGGGATCGGCGGCTTTTCTTCCTTGCCGTCCCGGTGTTTAGTCCGGCGATGGCTTTCACCATCCGCCAATTGCAGTTCTTCATCGCCGTCGCCGAGCAAGGCACCGTGTCTGGCGCCGCCCAAAACCTGTCCATCTCGCAATCGTCGGTCACCGAGGCGATCAAGGAGCTCGAAGGCGATCTCGGCGTCGAACTGTTCGAGCGCCATCCGCGCGGCCTAAACATCACCCACAAGGGCCACCAGTTCCTGCGCCACGCGACAAAGATCCTTGCCGATGTTTCCGATGCGCGCCGCGCCTTCTCCGGCGAGCAAGCGGCGGCTGGCGGCCGGCTGCAACTCGGCGTCACCTCGCTGGTTGCCGGCTATGTGCTGTCCGACCTTCTCGCCCGCTATCGCCGCGCCTATCCGGGCGTCGAGATCTCGGCCATCGAGGACAATGGCGACTACCTCGAACATCTGCTGGTCGGCGGCAAGCTCGACATCGCCGTCATGGTCACCTCGAACCTGCGCGACCGCACCGCCCTGCAATCGGAAATTCTAGAAGTCTCGCCCTACCGGCTATGGCTGCCGCTTGGCCATCCGCTGTCCAGCGCCGACATCATCGGCATCAGCGATATCGCGTCGGAGCCGCTGATCATGCTGACCGTCGACGAGATCGAAGAGAATACCGGAAAATTGCTGGCGGCGATTGCCGCCAAGCCGCATGTCGCCTTCCGCACCCGCTCGGTCGAAGCGGTGCGCAGCCTCGTCGCCACCGGCGCCGGCGTGGCGCTGCTGCCGGATCTCGTCTACCGGCCATGGTCGCTGGAAGGCGACCGCATCGAATCGCGCGATATTTCGGGCTCGTTGCCGGTTGTTCAGGTCGGCACGGTCTGGCGGCGCGGCTCCGGCCTGCCGCAGGCCGCGCGCGACTTCATCGGGCTTGCCCAGTCGCAGCGCATGGTTCGTCAGCGGCCGGACAAGAACGGCCGCTGATCTATCGGAAAAACCGATATCGCCTTTCTGACAAATGAATTTGCGAAACCGGAAATTTCACAGCACTTTGACAATCAGGGACCAAGCCGCCGCGAGAGTGCGGCCCCTCAAATGGGAGATCGACGATGAATTCATTCCTGAAGTCATGCACTGCATTGACGGTCGCGCTGGCCTTCTCCGGCCAGGCGATCGCCCAGGTTAAGGAACTTGGCAAGGGCGAAGGCCAGGTCAACATTGTCGCCTGGCCCGGCTACATCGAACGCGGCGAAACCGACAAGAACTATGATTGGGTCACGTCTTTCGAGAAGAACACAGGCTGCAAGGTCAACATCAAGACCGCCAACACCTCCGACGAGATGGTCGCGCTGATGAACGAGGGCGGTTTTGACCTCGTTACCGCCTCGGGCGACGCTTCGCTGCGCCTTGTCGCCGGCAAGCGGGTCCAGCCGATCAACACCGATCTGATCCCGAGCTGGAGCACGGTCGACGACCGGCTGAAGGATGCGCCGTGGTTCACGGTCGGCGGCACCCACTACGGCGCCCCCTACCAGTGGGGGCCGAACGTGCTGATGTACAACACCGAGGTGTTCAAGGAAGCGCCGAAGAGCTGGAACGTCGTCTTCGAGGAGATGACCTTGCCCGACGGCAAGCCGAACAAGGGCCGCGTCCAAGCCTATGACGGGCCGATCCACATCGCCGATGCCGCCAACTATCTGATGTTCCACAAGCCGGAGCTCGGCATCAAGGATCCCTACGAGCTGACCGAGGACCAGTACAAGGCCGCCCTCGATCTGCTGCGCGTCCAGCGCACGCTGGTCGGACGCTACTGGCATGACGCCGCCATCCAGGTCGACGATTTCCAGAACGAAGGCGTCGTTGCCTCCGGTTCATGGCCCTATCAGGTCAACACGCTGGTTGCTGCCAAGAAGCCGGTCGCTTCGACCATCCCCCAGGAAGGCGTGACCGGCTGGGCCGACACGACCATGCTGGCAGCCGACGCAGCCCACCCGAACTGCGCCTATATGTGGATGGAGCACTCGCTGTCACCGAAAGTGCAGGGCGATGTCTCCGCCTGGTTCGGTTCGCTGCCGGTGGTGCCGGCTGCCTGCAAGGGCAACGAATTGCTCGGCGACGAAGGCTGCAAGACCAACGGCTACAACAATTTCGAAAAGATCAAGTTCTGGAAGACGCCGGTGTCGAAATGCGCCACCCAGGACCAGTGCGTGCCTTACTATCGCTGGGTGTCGGACTATATCGGCGTCATCGGCGGACGGTGAGTTCGTTTCGCATTGCTGGCAAGTTGGCGCTGCCCCTTACCCTCTCCCCGTGAACAACGGGGAGAGGGGATCGCGACCGTTGCGGCTAGCCCCTTCTCCCGTCTCTATACGGGCAGAAGGCCGGCAGGCGGATGAGGGGCAGCGCTGTTGTCTGAATTGACGAGCCTGGCAGATCAGGACAGCTCCATGACATCAGCCGTTTCCTTCCAAAAAGTCTCGCGCCATTTCGGCACCGTGCGCGCCGTCGACATGGTCGATCTCGACATCGTGCCGGGCGAGTTCTTCGCCATGCTTGGACCTTCGGGTTCCGGCAAGACGACCTGCCTGCGCTTGATCGCCGGCTTTGAGCAGCCGACATCGGGCTCGATCTCCATCTTCGGCGAACGCGCCGAAGGCGTTCCGCCCTATCGCCGAAACGTCAACACCGTGTTTCAGGACTATGCGCTGTTCCCGCATCTGAACGTGCTCGAAAACGTCGCCTACGGGCTGATGGTCAAGGGTGTCGGCAAGCCCGAACGGCAGAAGGCGGCCGAGGAAGCATTGTCGCTGGTCCGGCTTCCCGGCTACGGCGCCCGCCGCCCGAGCCAGCTTTCCGGCGGACAGCGCCAGCGCGTCGCGCTCGCCCGCGCGCTGGTCAACCAGCCGAAGGTGCTTCTGCTCGACGAGCCGCTTGGCGCGCTCGACCTCAAGCTCCGCGAGAACATGCAGGAGGAGCTGAAGTCGCTGCAAAAGGCGCTCGGCATCACCTTCGTCTTCGTCACCCACGACCAGGGCGAGGCGCTGTCGATGGCCGACCGCGTTGCCGTCTTCAACGACGGCAAGATCATGCAGATCGGCACGCCGGAGGACATCTACCAGCGGCCGAGGACGCGCTTCGTCGCCGATTTCGTCGGCTCGTCCAATGTGCTGCCGCCGGATTTCGTTCAGCGCTATTCCGGCCAGCATCGCTGGGGCAGCCTGCGCCCTGAATCCATTCGCATCGGCCGGGCGGCGAAGGGCGACGGCGTTGCCGCCCGTCTCGTCTCGACCAATTATCTCGGCGCCACGACCAGACTGGCGCTCGACGCCGACGGGTTGAGATTGCATGCCATTGTGCCGGCCGGTGCGAAATTGCCCAGGGAAGGCGAGGCGGTCGTGCTCACCTTCAACCGCGAGCATTTGCATCTGATGGACGAGCCGGGATGATGGCGCTGTCGGCAATTGTGGCTAGCCGAGGCAAGACGCTCTACGGCGCCCCCCTCTGTCCTGCCGGACATCTCCCCCACGAGGGGGGAGATCGGCTGTTGCAACCACTTTCGCCAGTCACCAACGTTGCAGAAGAGGCGCCGCCGGCGAAGCTGCCGATCTCCCCCCAAGTGGGGGAGATGTCCGGCAGGACAAAGGGGGGCGCGAAGGATCGCGGCCTCCCAAATATCCTCCGCCAAGACAGAGCGGCGTCATGACAATCGCCGCGCTCAACTCCAATCCCGCTCCCGCCATCCTGCCGGGAAGCGGCGGCGTGCGCGGCGCCCTGTCCGACTTGTTCTGGCGCAAGCCGAAGCTGCTGCTGCTGTTGATGCTGCTGCCGCCGGTCCTGTGGCTCGGCATCGTCTATGTCGGCTCGCTGTTCGCGCTGCTGTTGCAGAGTTTTTTCTCGATCGACGAATTCTCCGGCCTCATCAACCGGCAGTTCACGCTGAAGACCTATGGCGACCTGCTGCAGGCCGCCAATCTCGACATCATCCTGCGCACGGTGACGATGGCGGCCCTGGTCACGCTCGCCTCGGCGACCATCGCCTTTCCCATCGCCTATTACGCGGCCCGCTATGCGCGCGGCCGCTGGAAAGCGCTGTTCTATCTCGGCGTGATGCTGCCGCTGTGGTCGAGCTATCTGGTCAAGATCTACGCCTGGAAGCTCATTCTCGCCAAGGAAGGCATTCTCACCTGGCTGCTCGCCAAGCTGCATCTGCTATGGCTGCTCGATGGCTGGCTGTCGCTGCCGGTCGTCGGCGGCAACTCGCTGTCGGTGTCGTCCACCGGCACCTTCATCGTCTTCGTCTACGTCTGGCTGCCGTTCATGATCCTGCCGGTGCAGGCGGCGCTTGAGCGCGTGCCGGGCAATCTGGTCGAGGCCTCGTCCGATCTCGGCGCCTCGCCCGGCCAGACCTTCCGCAACGTGCTGTTCCCGCTGGCGCTGCCGGGCATCGTCGCCGGCTCGATCTTCACCTTCTCGCTGACGCTGGGCGACTACATCATCCCGCAGATCATCGGCACCTCGCGGCTGTTCATCGGCCGGGCCGTCTATTCGCAGCAGGGCACCGCCGGCAACATCCCGCTCGCAGCCGCCTTCACCGTGGTGCCGATCGTCATCATGGGCTTCTACCTCTGGGGCGCCAAGCGCATGGGGGCCTTCGATGCGCTCTGATGGCTCACCATCCGCTCCTCTCGGCCTGAAGGTCGCCGCCGCCTGCGGCCTGCTGTTCCTGCATCTGCCGATCTTCCTGATCTTCGTCTATGCCTTCACGACCGAGGAAAAGAGCTTCGCCTGGCCGCCGCCGGGGCTGACCATGCAATGGTTCGCCGTCACCTGGAACCGCCCGGACGTGTGGGAAGCGCTGTCGCTGTCGGTCCGTGTCGCCGCCATCTCGACACTCGTCGCCCTGATCCTCGGCACGCTCTGCGCGGCCGCCGTGTCGCGAACACGGTTCTTTGGCCGCGAAACCATCTCGCTGCTGGTCATCCTGCCGATCGCGCTGCCCGGTATCATCACCGGCATCGCGCTGCGTTCGGCCTTTTCGCTGGCCGAGATTCCGTTCTCGTTCTGGACAATCGTGCTCGGCCACGCCACCTTCTGTGTCGTCGTCGTCTACAACAACGCCGTCGCCCGCTTTCGCCGCACCTCCGGCTCGATGATCGAGGCGTCGATGGACCTCGGCGCCGACGGCTTCCAGACGTTTCGGCATGTCGTGCTGCCCAACATCGCCACCGCGCTGCTGGCCGGCGGCATGCTTGCCTTTGCGCTGTCGTTCGACGAGGTCATCGTCACCACCTTCACCGCCGGCCAGCAGCAGACGCTGCCGATCTGGATGCTGGAGGAATTGATCCGTCCGCGCCAGCGCCCGGTCACCAATGTCGTGGCCATGGTCGTCGTGCTGGTGACGCTGCTGCCCATCCTCGTCGCCTATTACCTGACCCGCGACGGCGACCAGATCGCCGGTTCGGGCAAATGACGTCAAGAATCCATAAGGGAGAGATTGCCATGGACACAAAGATGCTGATCGGATCGAAATTCGAGAAGGGCACCGAGACCGAGGAGCCGATCCTCAATCCGAAGACCGGGGCGACTATCCTCAACCTGCCTGAAGCCAGCCAGGCGCAGATCGAGGCCGCGGTGCTGGCGGCCGAAAAGGCCTTCGTCACCTGGTCGCGCACCACGCCGGCGCAGCGCTCAGCCTATCTCCTGAAAATCGCCGATCGCATCGAGGCCGCGGCGCAAGATTTCGCCGCCCTCGAGGCGCTCAATTGCGGCAAGCCGATCAATGCCGTGCTCAACGACGAAATCCCGGCGATCGTCGACTGCTACCGCTTCTTTGCCGGCGCTGTCCGCTCGATGCCCGGCCAGGTCGCCGGTGAATACATTCCCGGCCACACTTCGATGGTTCGCCGCGATGCCATCGGCGTCGTCGCCTCGATCGCGCCGTGGAACTACCCGCTGATGATGATGGCCTGGAAGCTGGCGCCTGCGATTGCCGGCGGCAATACGGTCGTCTTCAAGCCGTCCGAGCAGACGCCGCTGACGGCGCTGAAGCTGGCAAAAATCCTTGCCGAGATACTGCCCGAGGGCGTCGTCAACGTCGTGCTCGGCAGAGGCGACAGCGTCGGCAACACGCTGATCAACCACCCGAAAATCAACATGATCTCGATCACCGGCGATGTCGCCACCGGCAAGAAGGTGCTGCAGGCCGCCGCCAAATCGGTCAAGCGCACGCATCTCGAACTAGGCGGCAAGGCTCCGGTCATCGTCTTCGACGACGCCGATCTCGGCGCGGTGGTCAATGGCCTGCGCGCCTTCGGCTATTACAATGCCGGCCAGGACTGCACCGCCGCCTGCCGCATCTATGCCGGCAAGAAGATCTACGACAAGCTCGTCGCCGACCTTTCCTCCGCCGTCTCGACCATCAAATACAACCGCCCCGACGACACCGAAAACGAGATCGGACCGTTGATCTCACGCCGCCAGCGCGACCGCGTCTCGAGTTTCGTCGAGCGCGCCTCGGAGCTTAAGCACATCGAGATCACCACCGGCGGCAAGCCGGGCGAGGGCACCGGCTTCTTCTATCAGCCGACCGTCGTCGCCGGCGCGCTGCAGGAGGACGAGATCGTGCGCCGCGAGGTGTTCGGGCCGGTTGTCTCCGTCACCCGCTTTGCCGAGGTCGACGAGGCGGTGAACTGGGCCAATGACAGCGACTATGGCCTTGCGTCCTCGGTGTGGACCAAGGATGTCTCGCGCGCCATGGCGACGGCCGCCCGGCTGCAATATGGCTGCACCTGGATCAACACCCACTTCATGCTGACCAACGAGATGCCGCATGGCGGGCTGAAGCAGTCCGGCTACGGCAAGGACATGTCGCTCTATGCGCTGGAGGATTATACCGCCGTGCGCCATGTGATGGTGGCGCACGGGTAGCGCCTTTTTCTTCTCCCCGTTGACGGGGAGAAGGTGGCCCGAAGGGCCGGATGAGGGGCAGCACCGGGCCTACTTCTGCGAAGCGGCGATCCCGGTATTCGACTCACCGGCCCCAGGGCCCTTGCCGCTTGGAACGACGCCCCCGGCATTGGCGCCGAAGCCCGCTGCTTCCGATGCGGCCGGCCGCTTGATCCTTGCCGAGGCGGCCACGACAAGCTCGTTGAAGCCTTCGCCACCATCGTCCAGCATCTCGAACAGTTGCCGCCGCATCCTCGGCTCCCAGAATTTGTTGATGTGCTCGGCGACGCCGGCAACGCCTTCCTCGCGCGGCTTGGAGTGAAAAAAGGTGGCAATCTGGTTGGCCATGCGGACCAGCTTTTCGCTGGTGCTCATGATGTGGCCTTCGTCATGCGACATGCTTGGCAACTCCGGTAGCCACCCGGTCGGGGTGGGTAAAAATATCGAAATCATCGCCGCGCACCAAAGCCACCAGCGTCATGCCGGCGTCCCCGGCGGTACGGATGGCAAGTGCCGTCGGCGCCGAAACGGCAATGATGAACGCAGCGCCGATCGCCGCCGTCTTCTGCACCATCTCGACCGAAACGCGCGATGTCACCACGACAGCACCCAAGGTGCCATCGATGCCGGCTTTGGCGAGCGCCCCGGCCAGCTTGTCGAGCGCATTGTGGCGGCCGACATCCTCGCGCGCCATGACGATGCCCTTGCCGGGGATATAAAAACCGGCGGCATGGACCGCACCGGTCTCGGCATGAAGCGGCTGCGCTTTCGACAAAAGCCTGACCGAAAGGACGATGTCGTCGGTGTTAAGTGTAAGTCGTGACGAACCGACCGCCTCGACCGAGCGCATCGCCTCCTCGATCGACTCGATGCCGCACAGCCCGCAGCCGACCGGGCCGGCCAGGCGTCGGCGCCGCGCCTCGAAGCGCGTATTGGCCTGGTCCTTCAGCCTGATCTGGATGTCGATGCCGGCGCCGTGATCCTCGACCTCGATCGCCTCGATTTCCCGGCCGTCGGCGACAATGCCTTCGGTCAGCGAGAAGCCGAGCGCGAAATCCTCGAAATCGGCCGGACTTGCCATCATCACCGCGTGAGTGGTGCCGGCAAAGGAGAACGCCACCGGCGTCTCTTCCGGCACCATCCGGTTGGCGGCCGCACTGCCGCCGGCGCGGTGGGCGAGGCGGGAGATTTGTGTGATAGCGCAACGTTTAGGCATCACGCGGCACCCCCTTTGGCCTGCCGGCCATTTTACTTGGGAAGCGTCGAAGGCTTCTTGCTTCAATTGGCAGTTGCTCTCCCAGGCCATCCCCCACTCCGTCGCTGCTTCGCAGCGCCACCTCTCCCCCTCCGGAGGGAGAGGAAGGGAGCCTGCAGTTCGCGCGCTTTCCTCTCCCCCGTCGATCGGGGGAGAGGTGTCGAGCGAAGCTCGACGGAGTGGGGGTCGACCAACCGTCAAGATTGAAGCGCTTTCGGTCGAATGCCTCGGCACGATTACTCCGCTGCTTCCAGCGTCGCGATGCGACGGCTGTTGCGGGCCTGCTCGTCATAGTCGAGCTGCCATCCCGACGGCCCGTTGGACGCGCCGACCTGCACCGCCGTCACCTTGTATTCCGGGCAGTTGGTCGCCCAGTCGGAGAAGTCGGTGGTGATGACGTTGGCCTGCGTGTCGGGGTGGTGGAACGTCGTATAGACCACGCCAGGCGACACCTTGTCGGTGATCAGCGCGCGCAGCGTCGTCTCGCCGGAGCGGCTGGTCAGGCGGACCCAGTCGCCGTCGCGCAAACCTCGGTTTTCGGCGTCATGCGGGTGGATCTCGAGACGGTCCTCGCTGTGCCACATGACATTGTCGGTACGCCTGGTCTGCGCGCCGACATTGTACTGCGATAGGATGCGGCCTGTGGTCAGCAGCAGCGGGAAGCGCGGTCCCGTCCTCTCGTCAGTCGCCACATATTCGGTGCGGATGAACTTGCCCTTGCCGCGCACGAAGCCGCTGATATGCATGATCGGCGTGCCTTCCGGCGCCTGCTCGTTGCACGGCCACTGCACCGAGCCCATCCTTTCCAGATAACCGTAGGAAACCTTGGCGAAGCTCGGCGTCGTCTTCGCAATCTCGTCCATGATTTCGGACGGATGCTGGTAATTCCAGGCAAGCCCCATCGCCTGTGCGAGCTTCTGCGTCACTTCCCAGTCGGCAAAGCCGTTGCGCGGCGCCATCACCTTGCGCACGCGGTTGATGCGGCGCTCGGCATTGGTGAAGGTGCCGTCCTTTTCGAGGAAGGTCGAGCCGGGCAGGAAGACATGCGCGTAGTTGGCGGTCTCGTTGAGGAAGAGATCGTGGACGACCACGCATTCCATGGCCGCAAGGCCTGCGGCGACATGCTTGGTGTCGGGATCCGACTGCAAAATGTCCTCGCCCTGCACATAGAGGCCCTTGAACGAGCCGTCGACGGCGGCGTCCAGCATGTTGGGGATGCGCAGGCCGGGCTCGTCGTCGAGTTTGACCCCCCACAGGCTTTCATAGATATCGCGTACCGCGTCGCCGGAGACGTGGCGATAGCCGGGCAGCTCATGCGGGAACGAGCCCATGTCGCAAGAGCCCTGGACATTGTTCTGGCCGCGCAGCGGGTTCACGCCGACGCCCGGCCGGCCGATATTGCCGGTCGCCATGGCGAGATTGGCGATGGCGATGACGGCGGTCGAGCCCTGGCTGTGCTCGGTCACGCCGAGGCCGTAATAGATCGCGCCATTGCCGCCGGCGGCAAACAGCCTTGCGGCGCTGCGGATCTCTTCAGGATCGACGTTGGCGAGCTGGCCGACCACCTCAGGGCTGTTTTCCGGTAGCGCCACGAACGACGCCCAATCCTGGAACTCGTCCCAGTCGCAGCGTTCGCGGATGAAGGCCTCGTCGAACAGGCCTTCGGTGACGATGACATGGGCAAGCGCGGTGACCACGGCGACATTGGTGCCCGGCTTCAGCGGCAGATGATGCTGCGCCTCGATATGAGCCGAGCGCACGATGTCGGTGCGGCGCGGGTCGAGCACAATCAGCTTGGCGCCCTTGCGCAACCGCTTCTTCATGCGCGAAGCAAACACCGGATGTGCGTCGGTCGGATTGGCGCCGATGATCATCACCACATCGGTCTGCTCGATCGAGTCGAAATCCTGCGTGCCTGCCGAGGTGCCGAAAGTCTGGCCAAGGCCATAGCCGGTCGGCGAATGGCAGACGCGGGCGCAGGTATCGACATTGTTGTTGCGGAAACCCTGGCGGATCAGCTTCTGCACCAGATAGGTTTCCTCATTCGTGCAGCGCGACGAGGTGATGCCGCCGATCGAGGTGCGGCCATACTGGTACTGGATGCGGCGGAACTCGTTGGCGGTGTGGGTCAGCGCTTCCTCCCACGACACCTCGCGCCATGGATCGGTCACCTTTTCGCGGATCATCGGATTGAGGATGCGCTCCTTGTGGGTCGAGTAGCCGTAGGCAAAACGGCCCTTGACGCAGCTATGGCCACGGTTCGCCTTGCCGTCCTTGTAGGGCACCATGCGCACCAGCTCGTCGCCGCGCATTTCGGCCTTGAACGAGCAGCCGACGCCGCAATAGGCGCAGGTGGTGACGACCGAATGCTCGGGCTGGCCGATCTTGATCACCGATTTCTCAGAAAGCGTCGCCGTCGGGCAGGCCTGCACACAGGCGCCGCAGGACACGCACTCGCTGTCGATGAAAAGCTGGTGCATGCCGGGCGACACACGGCTTTCGAAGCCGCGGCCCTCGATGGTCAGCGCGAATGTGCCTTGCACCTCCTCGCAGGCGCGCACACAGCGCGAGCAGACGATGCATTTCGATGGATCATAGGTGAAGTATGGGTTGGACTCGTCCTTCGCCATCCATTTGAAGTTTTCGGCGCCGTCGTTCTTCTTGAAGACGTGGTTGTCGCCCTCATAGCCGTAGCGCACATCGCGCAGGCCGACGACGCCGGCCTGCGTCTGCAATTCGCAGTCGCCATTGGCCGCACAGGTCAGGCAGTCGAGCGGATGGTCGGAGATGTAGAGCTCCATCACGCCGCGGCGGATGTCCTTCAGCCGACCGGTCTGGGTGTGCACGACCATGCCCGGCGCCACCGGCGTCGTGCAGGAGGAGGGCGTGCCGTTGCGGCCGTCGATCTCGACCAGGCAGAGCCGGCAGGAGCCGAAGGCGTCGACCATATCGGTGGCGCAAAGTTTCGGGATGGCAATGCCGGCCTCCATCGAGGCGCGCATGATGGATGTGCCTTCCGGCACGGTGACGGTGAAGCCGTCGACGGTCAGCGTCACCTGCTTCTCGGACGTCGAGGCCGGCGTGCCGTAGTCGATTTCCTGAATGAGACCCATCGCGAGGTTCCTATTCTGCTGCTTCGGCGACTGGCGCCGGCTTGAAATCTTCGCGGAAGTGGTTGATTGCGCTCATCACCGGATAAGGCGTGAAGCCACCCAGCGCGCAGAGCGAACCGAACTTCATCGTGTTGCAGAGGTCCGTCACCAGCTCGATCTGCTTTTCCGGCTCGCTACCCCTGGCGATCTTGTCGATCGTCTCGACGCCGCGTGTCGAGCCGATGCGGCAGGGCGTGCACTTGCCGCAGCTCTCGATGGCGCAGAACTCCATGGCGAAGCGCGCCTGCTTCAGCATGTCGGCGGTGTCGTCGAAGACGGTGATGCCGGCGTGGCCGATCAGCCCGTCCTTGGCGGCGAAGGCTTCGTAGTCGAACGGCGTGTCGAACAGGGAGCGTGGGAAGTAGGCACCCAGAGGGCCGCCGACCTGCACCGCTTTGACCGGCCGTCCAGTCGCCGTGCCGCCGCCGATGTCGTCGACGATCTCGCCAAGCGTCATGCCGAACGCCGCCTCGAACAGGCCGCCATATCTGACATTGCCGGCGATCTGGATCGGAATGGTGCCGCGCGAGCGGCCCATGCCGAAATCCTTGTAGAAGGCAGCACCCTTGTCCATGATGACAGGCACCGAGGCCAGCGAGATGACGTTGTTGATCACCGTCGGCTTGCCGAACAGGCCCTGGATGGCCGGCAGTGGCGGCTTGGCGCGAACGACGCCGCGCTTGCCTTCGAGGCTGTTGAGCAGCGAGGTTTCCTCGCCGCAGACATAGGCGCCGGCGCCGACGCGGATTTCCATGTCGAAGGCGTGGGGCGAGCCCAGCACGTTGAGGCCGAGCAGGCCGGCCTTGCGGGCGGCCTCGACCGCCTTTTGCATCATCGCCACCGCATGCGGATACTCCGAGCGGATATAGACAAAGCCCTTGGTTGCCCCGGTGGCGACACCGGCGATTGCCATTCCCTCGATCAGCACGAAGGGATCGCCCTCCATGATCATGCGGTCGGCGAAGGTGGCGCTGTCGCCCTCGTCGGCATTGCAGACGATGTACTTTTTGTCGGCGATCGTATCGAGCACCGTCTTCCATTTAATGCCGGTCGGGAAGCCGGCGCCGCCGCGACCCCGCAGGCCCGACTCGGTGACCTGCTTGACGATGTCGGCCGGAGCCATCGCCACGGCGTTCTGCAGGCCCTTCAGTCCGCCATGCGCCTTGTAGTGATCAAGCGACAGCGGATTGATGACGCCGCAGCGCGCGAAGGTCAGGCGCGTCTGCCTGGCCAGGAACGGGATCTTGTCGGGCGCGCCCAGCCAGCGCTTGTGGTGACCGCCGGTGAGGAAGCCGCTGTCGAACAGGCTTTTGACATCGGATGGCTTCACCGGCCCATAGGCGACACGGCCATTTTCTGTCGCCACCTCGACCATCGGCTCGAGGAAATAGGCGCCGCGCGAACCGTTGCGCACGATCTTGGCCTCGATGCCGCGATCGGCCAATTCCTTCTCAATCGCCTTGGCGACCTTTTCCGCACCGAGCGCCAGCGCGCCGGAATCGCCGGGAATATAGATGCGCGGGATCATGAGCGCACCTCGGCTACGATCTCGTCGAGTTTTTCGTCATCGAGCCGGCCGATCACCTCGCCGTCCAGCATCGCCGATGGCGCGCAGGCGCAAAGGCCGAGGCAATAGACCGGCTCTAGCGTCACCGAACCGTCGCGGGCCGTCTCGTGGAAGCCGATGCCCAGCAATTGCTTGAGCTTGGCGGCAATCGCGTCCGAGCCCATCGATTGGCAGGCTTCGGCTTGGCAGAGCTTCAGCACATGCCGGCCGGCCGGCCGGCTGCGGTAATCGTGGTAGAAGGTGACGACGCCGTGCACCTCCGCCTTGGAGATGTTCAGCGCTTCGGCGATGACCGGCAGCGCGTCATGCGGCACATGGCCAAACTCTTCCTGGATGCCGTGGAGGATCGGCAACAGCGGGCCTTCGAGCCCCTTCAACTCCTGAACGATCGCCGCCGTGCGCGACGTGATCTCGGTACTTGCAGGCTGCATGATCATGCAGCGCCCTCCCTGGTCGTAGTAATCCGCTAAGTGCCTAGGAAATCGGAGGAAACCCGCCAAATCAATAAAGCTGATCCGTTGCTCGATAGAAATCTTCTATCGATGCCGTCCAGCTGCAATCTCTAGCTCAGTGGCGGGCGCGGAAATCGTCTGCCAGCGCCATTGCCTCGTCCAGCAGCGCCGAGACCAGCGGGGTGTGCGGCTCGCGCAGCGTCGCCACCAGCCCGACGGTGTGGCTGGCGTCCGGCTCGACGATCGGAATGGCCCGGATCGGCTCGGAAAAGCCGAATGTTTCCGAGAGGTTGAGCGGCATGATCGACGACCATTTTCCGGTACGGATATGCGAGAACAGCACGATCATCGAATTGGATTCGAGTGTCGGCCGCACCTGCGTGCCGGCTTCGGCCAAATGCTGGTCGATGATGCGGCGGTTCTGCATGTCCGGCGTCAACAGGCAGAGCGGCAGCTGGCTGAGCTCCGCCCATGTCACTTTGTCGCGGTGGGAATAGGGGTTTCCGATCGCGGTGATCAGCTGATAGCGCTCGTCATAGAGCGGCACGCTGGTCACCCGCCCCAGCGGCTCGTTGTCGAGATAGGTGATGCCGGCGTCGATGTCGAAATTGCCGAGCAGCGACAGCACCTCGATCGAGGTGCGCGACAGCACCGAGAAGGTGACGCCGGGATGTTTTGCCCGAAAAGGCGTCGTCAGCCGCGCCACCATGGCCAGCGCCGTCGGGATGGCGGCGATGCGGATGCGCCCCGAAAGGCCGTGACGCGCCGCCCGCATCTCTTCGCGCATGGTGCGGGTATCGCCGACGATGCGGCGCGCCCACGCCAGCACCTGTTCTCCCTCCGGCGTCAGCCCCTGGAAGCGCGAGCCGCGCAGAACCAGCATCACGCCGAGCTGGCCCTCCAGCTGCTTGATGCCGGCCGAAAGCGTCGGCTGGGTGACGCCGCACACCTCCGCCGCCCGGCCGAAATGCTCCTCCCTGGCCAGCGCGATGAAGAATTCCAGCTTGTCGATCATGAGCGGACGCTACCCGGCCGAGTGAGGCTGCGCCAGATGCATGCTGTTTTTGCCTGGCGAATCCTCATTGCGGCCGAAGCTTCGCCGCCGTCCAGGCCTAGCTGTCGACCAAGTTCAGAATGTTGCCGTCAGGATCCTTGAACCATGCGACCTTCATGCCGTAGCCGACGTGGATGTCGCCTTCCAGCTTCAGGCCCGGCATCTCGTAGTGCTCGAAGACAACGCCTTTCGATTTCAGCGCCTTGACGATGGTGTCGATCTCGTCGCCGACCATCCAGGTCACCGCCGTCGCCTTGTTGGTTCCGGCGAATTGCGAGCGATAGACATTGATGCTGGTGTCGCCGCATTTGTAGACGATCAGTTCGCCCCCCTCGTTGTGAACCTCCGTCAGCCCCAGAACGTCTTCATAGAAGGCCTTGGCCTTGGCCAGGTCCTTCACCGCGAGATTGGCCGTTGCGTTGCTGTTTGCGAGCATGATTGGTCTCCTTTGCTTGCGGGCGAGCACGTCCGAAGCCTGCAAAGATAGGGCTGCTTCGTCTTCAGGCGACGCAGCCTGTGCGATCGGCGTGCTTCTTCCCTAAAGACGTTTCGTCCTCTGCAAGACCGACAAACGGACGCAAGTCTTTGCAGCCACGCCCGTGCGTGTCGTTCCGCCGCTTGGTTCTGTTCGGGAACTGCACTATCTCAGGCGTAAAAGCAGAGGAAAAGCTGATGCCCGCCGTCCAGGAAAACGTCACCAAGGAAATCGTCATCGAGCGCCTGAAGACGGTCAACGGACCGGACTTCACCGGCAACATCGTCGACCTCGGCATGGTCTCCGAGATTTTCATTGCCGATGCCAAGGTTTTCTTTTCGATCACCGTGCCGGCTGCCCGGGCCCAGGAGATGGAGCCGCTGCGTGCCGCCGCCGAGCGTGTCGTCAAGGCGATCCCGGGTGTCGCCGGCGCCGTGGTCGCCCTGACGGCGGAAAAGAAGGGTGGCGGCATGGAGGCTCCGGTTCCGCAAAGGCCTGCCACCAGGCCCGTACCGCCGGCCGCACCCGCTGCCGCGCCGCGTCCGGCTCCGCACGCTCCGGCCTCGCACAGTCAGGGCAAGCGCGGCGTGCCCGGCATCGAGGCGATCATCGCTGTCGCTTCCGGCAAGGGCGGCGTCGGCAAGTCGACCACTGCCGTCAATATCGCGCTTGGCCTCGCCGCCAACGGCCTGAGGGTCGGCGTGCTCGACGCCGACATCTACGGCCCGTCGATGCCGCGGCTGCTCAACATCCATGGCCGGCCGCAGATGGTCGACGGCAAGGTCCTGAAGCCGATGGAGAATTACGGCCTGAAGGTGATGTCGATGGGCTTCCTCGTCGATGAGGAGACGCCAATGATCTGGCGCGGGCCGATGGTGATGTCGGCATTGACGCAAATGTTGCGCGAGGTCGAATGGGGTCCGCTCGACGTGCTCGTCGTCGACATGCCGCCCGGCACCGGCGACGCGCAGCTGACCATGGCCCAGCAGGTGCCGCTGGCCGGCGCCGTCATCGTCTCGACGCCGCAGGATCTGGCCCTGATCGATGCGCGAAAAGGCCTCAACATGTTCAGGAAGGTCGACGTGCCGGTGTTGGGCATCGTCGAGAATATGAGCTATTTCCTCGCCCCCGACACCGGCAAGCGCTACGACATCTTCGGCCATGGCGGCGCGCGCCGCGAGGCCGAGCGTCTCGGCGTCTCCTTCCTCGGCGAAGTGCCGCTCGAAATGGGCATCCGCGAAAGCTCGGATGCCGGCACGCCGGTGGTGGTCTCCAAGCCCGACAGCGCCGAGGCCAAGATCTACCGCGACATCGCCGCGAACGTCTGGGGCAGGGTCAAGGAAGAACGCGGCGCGGCCGAAGCCGCCGTGCCGAACATCGTGTTTGAATGATCCTCCCCCTTGAGGGGAGGGTGGCCCGCAGGGCCGGGTGGGGTCGGTGGCGACGCACTCCACCTTTCTTGGTCAACGCCAGTTGTAGGTCGAGGCGGTTGAGGCGACCCCTCCCGCCCGCTTCGCGCGGCACCCTCCCCTCAAGGGGGAGGGGAGCCGCCCACCTTGTCGCCAAAGCTCGAAAAAAACTGTCCGGCCAGTTTCTTCGATGTCGATTCGATCAGACGGCTGCCGAGCTGGGCGATCTTGCCGCCGACATCGGCCTTGGCCGCATATCTGAGAATCGTCGCCTCCGGGCCATCGGCGGTCAGCGTCACATCGGCGCCGCCTTTGGCGAAGCCGGCGATGCCGCCCTTGCCCTCGCCCTGGATGGTGTAGGAATGCGGCGGGTTGAGATTCCTGAGCGTCACCTCGCCGTTGAACGTCGCCTTGATCGGGCCGATCTTGACCACCACGGTCGCCGCCATCTCGGTGTCCGACTTCTTTTCGAGGCTCTGGCAGCCCGGAATGGTCTGCCTCAGAACGTCCGGGTCGTTCAGCGCCTCCCACACCTTTTGCAAGGGTGCGGCGATGCGTTCCTCGCCTTCGATAACCAAAGCCATCAAAATCTCCCGGATACGAATTGACAAACCCCGATCCGGTCTAGCGTGGGGGTAAACACATGTCTATCGCACCAAAGTCCGGAATCGGATGGCGCGTGCCTCTTGCCTGCTCTCGCGCGTTGTCATATCGATTTGTCATACAAATACGGAGACCATGATGGCCGGCGCCCCCACGCAGAAAAAGAAATTTCGCTCGCAGGAGTGGTTCGACAATCCGGACAATCCGGGGATGACGGCGCTTTACCTCGAGCGCTACCTGAATTACGGGCTGACGCGTGCCGAACTGATGTCGGGCAAGCCGCTGATCGGCATCGCCCAGACCGGCTCGGATCTGTCGCCCTGCAACCGCCATCATCTCGAACTGGCCAAGCGCGTGCGTGAGGGCATCGTCTCGATGGGCGGCATCCCTTTCGAGTTCCCGTGCCACCCGATCCAGGAGACGGGCAAACGCCCGACCGCCGCACTCGACCGCAACCTCGCCTATCTCGGCCTGGTCGAGGTGCTCTACGGCTATCCGCTCGACGGCGTCGTGCTCACCATCGGCTGCGACAAGACGACGCCGGCCCTGCTGATGGCCGCCGCCACCGTCAACATTCCGGCTATCGCGCTGTCGGTCGGCCCGATGCTCAACGGCTGGCACAAGGGCAAGCGCACCGGCTCCGGCACCATCGTCTGGGAATCGCGCCAGCGCCTGTCGGCCGGCGAGATCGGCTATGACGAGTTCATGGACATCGTCGCCTCTTCGGCGCCGTCCACCGGCTATTGCAACACCATGGGCACCGCCACCACCATGAACTCGCTGGCCGAGGCCCTCGGCATGCAGCTGCCGGGCTCGGCCGCCATTCCGGCGCCCTACCGCGAGCGCGGCCAGATCGCCTATGAGACGGGAAAGCGCATCGTCGACATGGTGCATGAGGACTTGAAACCCTCAGACGTCATGACCCGCCAGGCCTTCGAGAACGCCATCGTCGTCAACTCGGCCATCGGCGGCTCGACCAACGCGCCGATCCACCTCAACGCCATCGCCCGCCATCTCGGCGTGCCGCTCGACAATGACGATTGGCAGACGGTCGGCCTCCAGATACCGCTCATTGTCAACCTGCAGCCGTCGGGCGAGTATCTCGGCGAGGACTATCACCATGCCGGCGGTGTGCCGGCGGTGGTGGCCGAACTGATGAAGGCCGGGCTGTTGCCTCATCCCGACGTCATGACGGTCAACGGCAAGACGATCGGCGCCAATTGCAGCGCGGCCGTCAACGAGAATCTCGATGTTATCCGCACCGTCGCCGAGCCGCTGAAGGACAATGCCGGTTTCATCAATCTTAGGGGTAATCTGTTCGATTCGGCGATCATGAAGACCAGCGGCATCTCGCCCGAATTCCGCGAGCGCTATCTGTCGAACCCGAACGACCCCGAGGCCTTCGAGGGCAACGCCATGGTCTTCGACGGGCCAGAGGACTACCACGCCCGCATCGACGACCCGGCGCAAGGCATCGACGAGCACACCATCCTGTTCATGCGTGGCGCCGGCCCGATCGGTTATCCCGGCGGCGCCGAAGTCGTCAACATGCAGCCGCCGGCCCATCTCATCAAGAAGGGCATCCATGCGCTGGCCTGCATCGGCGACGGCCGCCAGTCAGGCACGTCGGGCTCGCCGTCGATCCTCAACGCCTCGCCCGAAGCCGCCATAGGCGGCGGGCTGGCGCTGTTGAAGACCGGCGACCGCGTCCGCATCGACCTGCGCAAGGGCACTGCCGACATTCTCGTCACCGATGACGAGATTACGCGCCGGCGCGCCGAGCTGCAGAACAGTGGCGGCTATCGCTACCCCAAGCACCAGACCCCATGGCAGGAGATCCAGCGCGGCATGGTCGACCAGTTCTCCGAAGGAATGGTGCTGAAGCCCGCGGTGAAATACCAGGATGTGGCGCACACCGCAGGCGTGCCGCGGGACAATCACTGAACGTTCTTTTTTTGCCTTCTCCTCTTGTGGGAGAAGGTGTCGCCGAAGGCGACGGATGAGGGGTGCTCCAGCTTGGCACCGACGCACTCCGTCCAGCACCCCTCATCCGGCTCGTCGCTGCGCGCCGATCCACCTTCTCCCACAAGGGGAGAAGGAAGAGCGCCAAGCCGCACCCAAGCGCCTATAAATAGCCAACAATCTCAGGCGTCTGGTCCTGCCTGTCGTGCTTGCCGTCCTCGTAGACGATTGGGGCTGCGGCGAGTTCCTCTTCGGTGACGTCGTCGAGGCAGGCGACGTTCACCGCCCAGAAATTCCCGCCCATGAAATCGAGATAGCCGCGCGAGAGAAAATTCGCGCCGCAGTTCGGGCACATATAGTGGTTGATGTCGCCTTCCGGCCAGTTCGACGGCGTCGCCTTGTACTCCCGCATCCGGTCGCGGCCGTCCGTCACCCGCACGGCCTCATAGGCGGCGAAGGATTTCCGGTAGCCGAGTTTCCAGCAGAAGCTGCAATTGCATTTGCGGATGCCCTCAGCGAGATCGATTTCGGCTTCGAAACGCACTGCACCGCAATGGCAGCTGCCGTGATAGGTCTTTTTCATGGGTTTCCTCCCAAACATGTCCTGGCTCCGCCGCCCGCCGGAGCCAGAGCATCCTTTGCTCCAGGCATGGCGCTTGACAAGCGGGCGCGACAAATCCACGATCATGGCAAGGGGTGCATCGCGACGACCCCGTGAGGCGTCAGCCCAACGTTCGCGTCCAAGCTTCTCTCTCAAGGAGGTGGACGCCATGCCGTCGACAACCGCTATCACCGTATCGCAACTGTCCCGTCTGATTGGTCTGCCGGGCGCGCCCGCGATCATCGATATTCGCATCGAAGAGGATTACAGCGCCGATCCGCGCCTGCTGCCGGCCTCAAACCGGCGTGATTTCAAAACCGTCTCGACCTGGGCATCCGAATTCGCCGGCAGCCGAGTGACGGTCGTCTGCCAAAAAGGGCAAAAGCTCTCGCAAGGCGTGGCCGCATGGCTGCGGCATGAAGGCATTGCCGCCGAATCCCTCGAAGGCGGGTTCGAGGCCTGGCGCGATGCCAAGGGGCCTTTGATCGATGCCGGCAAGATACCAACCCGCGACGAAAGGGGCCGCACCGTGTGGGTGACGCGGAGCCGCCCGAAGGTCGATCGCATCGCTTGCCCCTGGCTGATCAGGCGCTTCATCGATTCGGGCGCGGTCTTCCTCTTTGTCGAGGCGGCCGAAGTGTCGGCCGTTGCGGACCGCTTTCAGGCCGTGCCTTTCGACATCAACAATGTGTTCTGGACTCACCGGGGCGAACGCTGCACCTTCGACACGATGATCGAAGAGTTCGGGCTCGAATCCGAGGCGCTCGACCGCCTGGCCATGATCGTGCGCGCCGCCGATACCGCACGCCTCGATTTGGTTCCCCAGGCAGCCGGATTCCTGGCCGCCTCGCTTGGCCTGTCGCGGATGTTTCGCGACGATCTGGAACAGCTGGAGGCAGGCATGCTGCTCTACGACGCGTTTTTCCGATGGTGCCGCGATGCCACCGAGGAGACGCACAATTGGCCAAGCGCGAGCAAGCCATCATGAGCGCCCCGGCTTCTGACAAAACGGGGGCTTCTGACAAAACGGGGGCTTTGGGAAAAACGGCCGAGATCGTCGAAGCGCCGGCTGCGCCGAGCTTCCGTGAAGGCGTAAAACTCTGGGCGAAAATCGGCCTGCTCAGCTTCGGAGGGCCGGCCGGCCAGATCGCGCTCATGCACAGGGAATTGGTCGAGGAACGGCGTTGGATCGGCGAGCAACGTTTCCTGCATGCGTTGAACTACTGCATGCTGCTGCCCGGCCCTGAAGCCCAGCAACTCGCCATCTATATCGGCTGGCTGCTGCACCGGACGATCGGCGGCCTGGTCGCCGGCATCCTGTTCGTCGCGCCGGGCGCGCTTGTGATGCTCACCTTGAGCATCCTCTATGCGCTGTATGGCGACGCTCCGCTCGTCGAGGCACTGTTTTTCGGGGTAAAGGCGGCCGTGCTCGCCATCGTGATCGAGGCGATGATCCGGATCGGACGTCGTGCCCTGAAGAACCGGGTCATGGTTTCGATCGCGCTCGCCGCCTTCATCGCCATCTATGCATTGAACATGCCGTTTCCGCTCATCGTCCTGCTTGCCGGCCTGGCGGGCTGGATTGGCAATCGTGTTGCGCCGGCGCTTTTTTCCGGCGCGGCGCACGGCAAGGACGCGGTTCCCGACATCAAGGGCGCGGTCGACCTGATGTTCGAGCGCGGCGAGCTGGCCCACGTCAGGCCGACGCGATGGCATGCGCCGCGCACCGTCGCGATCTGGCTGCCGATCTGGCTCGGGCCGGTGCTGCTGATCTGGGCGTTCACCGGATCCGCCAGCGTGTGGACGCAGATCGGCGGCTTCTTCAGCGTCATGGCGGTCGTCACCTTCGGCGGCGCCTACGCAGTCCTTGCCTATGTCGCGCAGGCAGCGGTCGAGTCCTTCGGCTGGCTCGCACCCGGTGAGATGGTCGATGGCCTCGGGCTTGCCGAAACCACGCCGGGTCCACTCATACTCGTCCTGCAGTTCGTCGGCTTTCTGGCCGCGTTCCGCCAATCCGGATCGTTGAGCCCGCTGCTTGCCGGATCGCTTGGGGCGATGCTCACCCTGTGGGCGACGTTCACGCCTTGCTTCTTCTGGATATTCCTCGGCGCGCCCTATATCGAATCCCTGCGCGACAACAAGGCGCTGTCGGCGGCGCTGGGCGCGATCACCGCCGCCGTCGTCGGCGTCATCATGAATCTCGCTCTGTGGTTCGGCTTGCACGTCATCTTCGGCGAGGTGCGCAACGTCGGGCTTGGAACCGACGTGCCGGTGCTCTCGTCGATCGACTGGCGCGCGGCGCTGCTGTCATGTGCTGCCATGATCGCCATTCTGAAGCTGAAGATCGGCATGCTGCCGACGCTTGCGGGATCGGCCCTCGCCGGTGTTCTGTTGCTGGCAGCGAGTGGTTAATGCATGTCGCGCAAAAGCATGCCCTCGGGCCTGACCCGAGGGTGTGCAGCGGTTTTGCGATAACGACATGCATAAAACAACAACCTAAAGCGCGTCGCATGCGGCCGGCNGGGCCTGACCCGAGGGTGTGCAGCGGTTTTGCGATAACGACATGCATAAAACAACAACCTAAAGCGCGTCGCATGCGGCCGGCTCAAATGCGACGCGCTTTAGCGGCTGCCTGCGGACGGCGCTTCGTTGCGGTTTCGGGCATTCGGATAGGAACATCATGGCGAAACGGCGCTCCTCCCTAGGCTTCCTTGGAATGTTCGGCCGTTCAGGCGACCTCAGGCAACTCGACGCCGCGCTACGCGGCGTCGACCTTCATCCCGCCCTTGTGCCGGAGGGAGCAAAGCTCACCATCGTCAATCTGATGAAGGACCACTGGCCCGACGAGCCGCCGCCACAAGCCTACCCGCCGGTGGCGCAGCTGCTTGGCTATTGTATTGCCGGGCCGGACGCATTCGAGCAATCCAACGGCCTTCGACATAGGCTGGATGCGGAGCGCCGGCTCGAGGCGGCACTCGAGGCCGGCGACAGCTTCGATGCGCAAATCATACTGATGACGCTGCATGCCAAGCTGATCAGTGGCGAGGTCGTCGACCGCTACGGGTTGAGCGCCGACTAGACCATGATCCCGAAAAGTGGAGCCCGGTTTTCGGAAAAGATCATGGTCAAACAGACTAGACCATGATCCCGAAAAGTGGAGCCCGGTTTTCGGAAAAGATCATGGTCAAATAAAGAGGTAGAGCCCCATCCCGATTTTGCCGGGATGGATTAGTCTCTGACCGTTTTGACGAGAACCGTCTTCAGCCGCCCATGCCGCTGCGCGGCAGTTGGATCAGATTGCCGAAGCGGGCGCGCAACTTGTCGTCGACCGGCTTCGGCACGTGGCGCGGGAAGCGCTCGGCGAGGATGCGGTTCTTCTCGATGATCGCTCGCTGCAGGATGTCGGGCCTGCCTTTCTCGTTCCATTCCTTGGGCGAAAAGCGGTCGCCGACCGCCGGATAGAAATATTCCGTCTGCATCAGCCGCAGCGTCTGCTCGTTGCCGAGGTAATGACCCGGCCCCTTCAGGCAGACGTCGGCGATGGTGTCTATCGACAGCGACTCATCGGTCACCTCGATGCCGCGCACGCAGCGCAGGCAATGGCCGAGCATGTCGTTGTCGATGATCAGGCTTTCCAGGCAAAAGCCGAGCAGCGAGGCGTGCATGCCGGCCGATTCGTAGACGAGGTTGAGGCCGGCCAGGCCGGCCATCACATCGGTGATGCCCTTTTCGTAACCGGACTGAATGTCGGGCAGTTTCGAATCCGTCATGCCGGCGGCCGAACCGCCGGGCAGGTCGTAGAATTGCGCCATCTGGGCGCAGGCAGCGGTCAGCACCGCTTGCTCGGCCGAGCCGCCGGACATGGCGCCGGTCCTGAGGTCGGAGACGAACGGCCAGGTGCCGAAGATCGCCGGATGCCCGGGTTTGATGGCGTTGACATAGACGAGGCCGGCGAGCACCTCGGCCACCGCTTGCACCACCGCACCGGCGATCGCCGCCGGCGCCGTGGCGCCCGCCTGGCCGGCCGACAGCAGCAGGATCGGAATGCCGCCTTCGACGCAGGCCTCGAGCACGCCGCAGGCATCCTCGGCAAACTTCATCGGCGGCACGACAAAACAGTTCGAATTGGAGACGAAAGGCCGGGCGCGAAAATTCTCTTCGCCGCCGGCAATCGCGTAAAGCATGTCGAGCGCCGGCTTGACGTTCTCGCGCACCGTGAAGGATGTGCCGACATGCTTCGACGTGCCCATCACGCAGGCGTAAAGCGTGTTGAAATCCATGTCGAGCGGATCAGGGATGTCGCGCGGCACCATCGGCCGCTGGAAGAAATGGATGTTGTCGAGCCCTTCGACGATGCGCGCCGCGTCATAGATGTCCTGCAGCAGCGACTCGCGATAACAGCGCTTCTCGACGTCGACCAGATGCACCGCGGCGCCCGCCGTGCCGTAATGCACGCGCTTGCCCTGGATCAGCATGTCGTGCTTGGGATCCTGGCCATGCAGGGTGAAATGGCGCGCCGCTTTCTTGATGGTGTCGAGGACGAGCGCGCGCGGAAAACGGATGCGGCCGTCCTCGCCGAGCGTGGCGCCGGCCTCGGTCAGCGCCTCGATGCAGGAGGGGATGGCATTGGCGAAGCCGACCGTCTCAAGCAGCGTCAGCACCGCTTCGTGAATGCGCTCGCGGTCGTTTTCGCTGAGCGGTCCGTAGCTTCCGCCTTCAAGGCCGGCGCGCACCGGCTTGATATCGTCGGCAAGGGGTGCTGCCCGCATGGCGCGACGCGCTTCGCGCCCGCCGGAACGCCGCGAACGCTGGTCCGAGGGCGTATCCGGCTTCTCAACAGCCACTGACATGGGAGGCACTCCACCTTTAGCTGCGAAGCGGGCGGCGGTGGTTGGTCCACCAGGTGGTTGGTCCACCATCGTCCGCTTCGTCCCCCTTAGAGCGCCGCGCGTCCACTTGGACGCGCAAAGGACGCTCTAACACTTTCTTGCTTGCGCATGACCCCGGAAACCGAAGATTGGTTTCCGGGGTCATGCGCTATGCCGCGAACTATGCCGCCGGCATTGGCACAGCCTATGAGCCAGACGTTCCCGTCGCATATGCCAGGGAGCTAAACAACGGTGGTCGGTCACGGCCCCGACGAGGCATCAGGCGGCGGCCGGCCTGCGCCCGGCCGCCGTCGCCAGTTCGCGGATGCCGGGCTCGATGTGCTGCAGCGCGATCGAGGAGATGCCGAGCCGCATGAAGCGCGACGGCTTTTCGGTGCGGTCGAAGAAACGGTCGCCGGGCTCGATGATGACGCTGCGCGAGGCGGCGGCCTCGGCCAGCCCGCGCGAATCGGTGCCGCGCGGCCCTTCGAGCCAGAGCGACGCGCCGCCGGCGGAATCGGTCGAGCGCCACTCCGGCAGGAAGGCGGAAATCGCATGGATCAGACGCTTGCGCCGTTCGTCGAAGGCGCTCGACAGCCGCCGCACCAGCGCCTCGTGATGGCCAAGCGACAGGAACAGCGCGACCGCGCGCTGGTTGTTGGCCGGCGGATGACGCAGCATGAAGCGGCGCAGCGCGCGAAGCTCGGAGATCAGCCCGGCCGAGGCGACGATGTAGCCGAGCCTAAGGCCCGGAGCCAGCGTCTTCGACATCGAGCCGACATAGATGACGCGGCCGGAACGGTCGAGGCTCTTCAGCGCCTGCTGCGGCGCCTCGTCCAGTAGCTGGCTGTCATAGCCGTCCTCGATGATGATCTGGTTGTGGCGGTTGGCGCGCGCCAGCAAATCCTGCCGGCGCTCCGCCGACAGCGGCACCATGGTCGGGCAATGGTGGCTGGGCGTCACGAAGACGAAGCCGGAATCGTTGGGAATAGAAGCGGTTACAATGCCGGAATGGTCGACCGGGACCGGTGCGACGTCGGCACCCGCCAGACGGAAGATCGAGCGTGCGTCGGGATAGCCGGGGTCTTCCATGGCCACCTTGGAGCCCTTGGTCATCAGCAGCGTCGCCAGCATGTAGAGCGCGTTCTGCGCGCCGAGCGTGACGATGATCTCATCGGGATTGGCGAAGATGCCGCGCCGCGGCAACAGCCGCGCCTGGATCTGCTCGATCAAAAGCGGATCGTCGCGGTCGACCATGTCGGACGCCCAATTGCGGATCTCGAGCACGGCCAGCGCCATGCGGTTGCACTCGCGCCACTCGGCTGTCGGGAACAGTGCCGGATCGAACTGGCCATAGACGAAGGGGTAGGACGACTTGATCCAGTTGTCGTGCTTGGCCGGCGGCGGCATGTCACTGGCCGCGATCTGCCGGCGCGCCTTCCAGTCGATCTCATTGGCCTGGTCTGGCGCCTTCTGGTGCGGTTTGGCCGGCGTCGCCAGCACGTCCGGATTGACGAAATGGCCGCGCCGTTCGCGCGCCACCAGGAAACCCTGGTCGACGAGCTGCTGGAAGGCCAGCACCACGGTGCCGCGCGCCACGCCGAGTTTCTCGGCCAGGATCCGGCAGGACGGAAGCGGCATCGAAGCGGCGATTTGCCGGTCGAGGATGGCGGCGACGATCGCTTGGCGGATCTGCGCCTGCAGGGTCTGGCCGGATTCCGCCGAAATCCGGAACAGGCCGGACCATATGGCCGTGTCGTTTCGCTGTGGCATGGGGATGTTCCTCGATGGCCAGCCTTTTTCACCTGGCTGGACCAGTCGAATGTACCGGTGGCACAAGCTGTTGCGCCAATCAATTTTTCTGATCACTGGGATTTACGCCAGTGATCCTTCCCAAGGGTGACGCAAAGCGTCATCCCGCTGGTGACGCAGCGCGTAATCCCGCTGGTGACGCAAAGCGTCATCCGGCTGCCTGACGCAGCGCGCCATCCCCCGCGTGCCGCGTTGCGTCATCGCTGCCTGACGCAACGCGTCATCGCGGCGCATTGAAACCAGTCGATTTCGGCTAGATAGTTCGGCGCGACGACACGCGCCGGAAACACCCGGTCTGTTATGTTGGCATTTCAAGGCTCGGAGTGAGGCAGTGGATCAATCGTCCTTTCAAAAACAGCTCGACGCCCTGCGCGATCACCGTGCGGCCAAATCGGGCAGCATGCGCGAGGCTTTCGCCGCCGATCCGCAGCGCTTCGAAAAATTCTCCGCCACCGACGGCGACCTGCTGCTCGACTGGTCGAAATGCGCGGTCGATGCGCAGACGATGGATCTGCTCGAGAAGCTGGCGGCAGCCGCCGATCTCGAAGGCCGGCGCGCTGCGATGTTCTCGGGCAAGAAGATCAACGTCACCGAAGGCCGCGCCGTGCTGCACACCGCGCTGCGCAACCTGAACGGCAAGGGCATCGTGCTCGACGGCCAGGACGTGAAGGCGCAGGTTGTCGCCGTGCTCGATGCGATGGGCGGCTTCGCCGATGCCGTGCGCTCCGGCAAGGCGGCCGGCGCCACCGGCAAGAAGATCACCGACATCGTCAACATCGGCATCGGCGGGTCCGACCTTGGCCCGGCCATGGCGACGCTGGCGCTGGCGCCCTATCACGACGGGCCGCGCACGCATTACGTGTCGAACATCGATGGCGCCCATATCCACGACACGCTGAAGGGCCTCTCCGCCGAAACCACGCTGTTCATCGTTGCTTCCAAGACCTTCACCACCATCGAGACGATGACCAATGCCGAGACGGCGCGCGAATGGGTGCAGAAGGCGCTCGGCAAGGAAGCGGTCGGCAAGCATTTCGCCGCCGTCTCGACGGCGCTCGACCTGGTGGCCAAGTTCGGCATTGCGTCCGACCGCGTCTTCGGCTTCTGGGACTGGGTCGGCGGACGCTATTCGGTGTGGGGCGCGATCGGCCTGCCGGTGATGATCGCCGTCGGCCCGAAGAATTTTCGCGCCTTTCTCGATGGCGCGCATGCGATGGACGAACATTTCCAGACGGCGCCGCTGGCCAGCAACCTGCCGGCGCTGATGGGGCTGATCGGCTGGTGGCATCGGGTGATCTGCCAATACCCCGCCCGCGCCGTCATTCCCTACGACCAGCGCCTGTCCAGGCTGCCGGCCTATCTGCAGCAGCTCGATATGGAATCGAACGGCAAGAGCGTCACCCTCGACGGCGGCGCTGTCCAGACGCCGACCGGCCCGCTGGTCTGGGGCGAGCCCGGCACCAATGGCCAGCACGCCTTCTTCCAGCTGCTGCACCAGGGCACCGATTTCATTCCGGTCGAATTCCTCGCCGCAGCCATCGGCCATGAGCCGGATCTCAATCATCACCACGACCTGTTGCTCGCCAACTGCCTGGCGCAGTCGGAGGCGTTCATGAAGGGTCGCACGCTGGAGGAAGCGCGTGCGCAGATGCTGGCAAAGGGCATGGCGCCCACCGAGGTCGACAGGATCGCCCCGCATCGCGTCTTCTCCGGCAACCGGCCCTCGGTGACGATCCTCTACAGACAACTCGATCCGCATACGTTCGGACGGCTGATCGCGCTCTATGAGCACCGCGTCTTCGTCGAGGGCACGCTCTTCAACATCAATTCCTTCGACCAGTGGGGCGTCGAGTTGGGCAAGGAACTGGCGACCGGGCTGCTGCCTGTCGTGGAAGGCAAGGAGAATGCCGCAAAGCGGGACGCTTCGACTGCCGGACTGGTGGGACACATCCATCGATTGCGCGGATCGGAGTAAGCGGCTTGGCCGAGATCAAGGGAATATTGTTCGACAAGGACGGCACCCTTGTCGACTTCAACGCGACGTGGCTCGGCGTTGCCGATTTCATGGCGATGGATGCGGCGGAGGGCGACCGCTGGAAGGCCGACAGGCTGCTTGCCGCGGCGGGCTACGATTTCGCCACCAAACGCTTCAAGCCCGATTCCATCTTTGCCTCCGGCACCAACATGGATGTCGTCGAGCTTTGGTTTCCGCGACTGTCGGATGAAGACCAGATGCTTGCCGTCGCCCGCTTCAACGAGATCACGTCGGTGCAGGGCTCGTCGATGGCGGTGGCGCTGCCGGGCATCGTCGAGACGCTTGGCGTTCTTCACAGGAAATCCTACCGGCTCGGCGTCGCCACCAACGATTCGACCACTGGCGCTGAGAAGACATTGCTCACGCTGGGCGTCGCGCAGCTGTTCGACGCCGCCTATGGTTACGACGCGGTGGCCAATCCGAAACCGGCGCCCGACACGATCCTCGCCTTCTCGGACCTGACCGGCCTGAGGCCTGCCGCGATCGCCGTGGTCGGCGACAATCGCCACGATCTGGAGATGGCGCGGGCCGGCGGCTGCGGTCTGGCGATCGGCGTGCTTTCCGGCACCGGCACGCGGGAATCGCTGTCGCAGATCGCCGACGTCATTCTGGATTCGGTTGCCGATCTGCCCGACTTTCTTTCGGCAAAGGTCAAGGAGACGATCTGAACTCGCCTCCGGGTTGCTTCGGCTCGAACGAGAAGACGCCGCTCGGCTTCGTCGCCGTGCCTTGGCCGACATCCGGCACCTGGTATTCGGCCAGAAGGTGAAGCCGCGAGCGGGGCAAGTAGGCGCGGCCCGGGTCGCCGATCAGCACATTGATGCCGGCGGCCAGGCAGCGGTCGAGGAAGGGGATGACCCGGTCGGCGAGATCTTGCCGGTAAAACAAGTCGCCGGCTGCCACGACGTCCACTGGCGGCGGCGGACCAGCGGTGATGTCCTCGCCGACGACCGTGATTTCGACGCCGTTCGCCGCCGCATTGAGACCGAGCGCGGCGACGCCATTGCGGTCGATCTCGGATGCAATCACTTGGCTGGCGCCGGCCCTTGCCGCGGCGATACCGACGAGGCCAGACCCGGCGCCGAGATCGAGCACGCGAAGCCCAGCCACGGTCTCCGGCCGATCGAGGATGTAGCGGGCAAGCACCGCGCCGCCGGCCCAGGCATAGGCCCAGTAAGGAGGCTGCGGCTCGGGGCCATCCTCGTCGGCTTCGTTTGCTTCTTCTTCCGGCTCGGCTGCTCGTCCTTGTGGACGCGTCAGCCGCCACAGTCCGCTCGCTGGATGGGCTGCATAAAGCCGGATTTCGGGAAGCGCGGCAACAGGGGCGATACGCATGTTCGCCTTGATGAACGTTAGCGGATCGGGACGGGAAAGCGTATCCGCCGCGTCATCGACAGTAAGGCTATCGGCCAAAATTGTCCCTATTCCCGCCCAAATTCTTCCTATTCCCGCAACGCCCGCCGCAGGATCTTGCCGACCGGCGTCTTCGGCAGTTCGGTCCGAAACTCGATGTATTTTGGCCGCTTGTAACCGGTCAGGTTCTCGCGGCAATAGACAGTCAGCACCTCTGCGGTCAGCGACGGGTCCTTCTTGACGACGAACAGCTTCGGCACTTCGCCTGAATGCTCGTCCGGCACGCCGATCGCGGCCACTTCGAGCACGCCCGGATGCAGCGCCACCACTTCCTCGAGTTCGTTCGGATAGACGTTGAAGCCGGACACAAGGATCATGTCTTTCTTGCGGTCGACGATCTTGGTGAAGCCGCGCTCGTCCATGAAGCCCATGTCGCCCGACTTGAAGAAACCGTCCTTGGTCATCACCTTGGCGGTCTCGTCCGGCCGGTTCCAGTAACCGGCCATCACCTGCGGTCCGCGGATGCAGATCTCGCCGACTTCGCCGGGCGGCAAATCATTGCCGTCTTCGTCGCGGATGGCGATCTCGGTCGAGGGCAGCGGCAGGCCGATCGTGCCGGTGAAGTTGCCGTCGCTGAATGTGTTGGCGGTGGCCACCGGCGAGGTTTCCGAAAGCCCGTAGCCCTCGGTGACCGGGCAGCCGGTCAACGCCTTCCAGCGTTCGGCGACACCCTTCTGCACCGCCATGCCGCCACCCAGCGTCAGGATCAGCGGCCTGAAGTCGAGCTTGCGGAAATCCTCATTGTTGAGCAGCGCGTTGAACAGCGTGTTGAGGCCTGGAAAGATGTGGATCGGGTATTTGCCGAGTTGCTTGACGAAGCCGGGAATGTCGCGCGGATTGGGAATGAGTATGTTCTGGCCACCCAGTTGCATGCCCATCAGCGCGTTCACCGTCAGCGCGAAGATATGATAGAGCGGCAGCGCGCAGATGAAGTTGAGATGCGCCGGCTTGGGCTTGACCGTGAAGGCGTCCTCGATCCACAGCGCGTTCTGCGCGACGTTGGCCAGCACGTTGCTGTGCAGCAGCATCGCGCCCTTCGAGATGCCGGTGGTGCCGCCGGTATATTGCAGGAAGGCGACGTCGTCGGCAGCGACCTTCGCCGGCTTGAAATTCATGCCGGCGGCTGCCTTCAACGCTGCGTTGAACTTGACATGGCCCGCCAGCGACCAGGCCGGCACCATCTTCTTCACGCGGCGCACGACGAGATTGACGATCGTCCCCTTCAGGCCGCCAAGCATGTCGCCCATCGCCGCGACCACGACATGCTTGACCGCCGTTTTGGCGATCACCGCCTGCAAGGTGCTGGCGAAATTCTCGAGAATGACGATGGCTTGCGCGCCGGAATCCTTGAGCTGATGTTCCAGCTCGCGCGGCGTGTAGAGCGGGTTGACGTTGACCATGACATAGCCAGCGCGCAGCACTGCCATCATCGCAACCGGATATTGCAGCACGTTCGGCATCATCAGCGCCACGCGTGCGCCTTTCGGCAGTCCCGTCGATTGCAGATAGGCGCCGAAGGCGGCCGATAGCCGCTCGACTTCCGCATAGGTGATGGTCTTGCCCATGCAGGTAAAGGCAGGCCGGCTGGCGTACTGCTTGCAGACGTCGGCGAGCAGATCGCCGATGGAGCCGAAGGGCAGAGCGCCGATCTCGGCCGGAACGACTTTCGGATAGCTTTTGAGCCAGGGTTTTTCCGGCAATCCGGCGGCAACCACATTCGGCAGCCTTGTGGCCGGACCTGGGTTTGACGTCGATGCAGCCGCTGTCGGTGCCGCCTTCGCCGCTGGTTTGGCGGCGGCGGGCTTTGCGCCACCCTTCGCGGATACATTGGCCTTGGCGGGCACCGCGGCCGCCTTCGGCTTGGCTTTGGCCGTCGGCGCTTTTAGCTTGTCGGGGCTGGCCGGTTTCGCAGCAGTTTTGGCCTTGGCTGTCGCTGGTGCCGTCGTCCTTGGTGTTTTTGCCACTCGTCCCTCCCTCGATTGTTCTTATTGTCTCTGCCTGCTCGCCGCGTCGCCTCCGAATGACAGAGACGTCCTCCACTGCTGCCGGCATCCAGGAAATCCAGCCTGTCATCTATGTATTGCGACTATCGGCAGCCGTGCAAGTCTGCGCCTGCGGCAAGGTGGGAAGAAATCGTCCGCGGCAACGACCAGCCGAAGGTCGCAGTTCCTCACCAACGCCGGGTTGAAGATCAATAAAAAAATGCAGTCGTTAACATTACCGTGATAGGCGGTAATTGACATTTCTTTCTCCTTTTTGGCGAGTGCACAGAAATAAATTCTGCTTCCCATGGGGTAGGCAAACGGGGTGTTCCAAAGCCGGAAAAACGGTGCTTATATGCGCGCTTCACGAGCCTGATAGAGGGGCTTGGAAGAACATCAGGGAGTCCTCCATGAAAAAGAAACTGACTTTTGCGGCCGCGTTGCTGGCCGCAAGCGTCCTCGGCGGCATGGCCAATGCGAAACAGCTGGTCTACTGCTCGGAGGCGTCGCCGGCCGGCTTCGACCCGTCGCCGTGGAGCGGTGGCAACGATTTCGACGCGTCGTCGCGCACCATCTATTCGCGCCTGGTCGAGTTCGAACACGGCAAGACCACCATCACGCCTGGCCTCGCCGAGAGCTGGACGGTTTCCGACGACGGTCTCGAATACACGTTCAAGCTTCGGCCGGGCGTGAAGTTCCAGACCACCGACTACTTCACGCCGACGCGCGATCTCAACGCCGACGACGTGATCTTCTCCTTCGAGCGCCAGTGGAAGAAGGAAAACCCGTGGTTCGACTATCTGGCAGGCACCGGCTGGGAATATTTTGCCGGCATGGGCTTCCCGGATCTTCTCAAGGAAATCGTCAAGGTCGACGACCTGACGGTGAAGTTCGTGCTGAACAAGCCTGAGGTCGCTTTTCTGCCGGATCTCGGCATGGATTTCGCTTCGATCGTCTCCAAGGAATATGCCGACCAGCTCGACAAGGCTGGCACCAGGCAGCAATTCACCCAGAAGCCGATCGGCACCGGTCCGTTCCAGTTCGTCGACTACCAGGTCGACGCGGTCATCCGCTATGCGGCATGGGACGGCTACTATGGCGGCCGCCAGAAGATCGACGATCTGATCTTTGCCATCACCACCGATCCGGCCGTGCGCGCGCAGAAGCTGAAGGCGGGCGAGTGCGATATCATGTCGTACCCGGCGCCGGCCGACATTGCCGGCCTGAAAGCCGACCCGAACCTCAAGGTCGACGAGCAGGAAGGCCTGAACATCGGCTACATGGCCTACAACACGACGCAGGCGCCCTTCGACAAGGTCGAGGTCCGCAAGGCCCTCAACATGGCCGTCAACAAGCAGGCCATTCTCGATGCCGTCTATCAGGGCGCTGGCCAGGCGGCGATAAACCCGATCCCGCCGACGATGTGGTCCTATAACAAGGAGGTCAAGGACGATCCCTACGATCCCGACGCGGCCAAGAAGATGCTGACTGATGCCGGCGTCACGGATCTGTCGATGAAGATCTGGGCAATGCCGGTCAGCCGCCCGTACAATCCGAATGCCCAACGGGTCGCGGAACTGATCCAGGCCGACTACGCCAAGATCGGCGTGAAGGCCGAGATCGTCAGCTACGAATGGACCGAGTATCGCGAACGCGGCAAGCAGAAGGACCGTGACGGGGCCTTCCAGCTCGGCTGGACCGGCGACAATGGCGACCCGGACAACTTCCTGTTCCTGCTCGGCTGCGATGCCATCGGCCAGTCCAACTATGCGATCTGGTGCAACCAGGAGTTCGAAGCCCTCCTGCAGAAGGGCAAGGCGACCACGGACGTCGCCGAGCGCACCAAGATCTACGAGGAGGCTCAGGTCGTGTTCAAGCGTGAGGCGCCGTGGCTGACCATCGCCCATTCCAAGGTCTTCATGCCGATGAACAAGAAAGTTACGGGCTTCGTCATGGATCCGCTCGGCATCCACCGGTTTGACGGCGTCGACGTCGCCGAATAACTGCTGAGAAATAGAACGGCGACGCTGGACTTAAAGCGCCGCCGTTCTATGAAGCAAGATGCTCCGCTATCTCCTCCACAAGCTCGCCTTGATCATCCCGACCGTGTTCGGCATATCGCTGGCGGCGTTCGCTTTCGTCCGGCTTTTGCCGGGCGACCCGATCACGGCCCTGGCCGGCGAGCGCGGCGTCAGCCCGGAACGCTACGCCGAGCTTGTCGAGCGGTTTGGCTACAACCGGCCCTATGTCGTCCAGTATCTCGAGTATATCGGCAGGGTCCTGACCGGCGACTTCGGCATATCGCTCGCCACCAAGCGGCCGGTGCTCGGTGAATTCCAAGCGCTGTTTCCGGCGACGCTGGAACTGGCGACGATCGCGCTGATCATCGCCGTGCTCATCGGCATTCCCGCCGGCATCTTCGCCGCGGTCAAGCGCGGATCCTGGTTCGACCAGGCGACGATGGGCGTGGCGCTGACCGGCTATTCGATGCCGATCTTCTGGTGGGGACTGCTGCTCATCATCTTCTTCTCCGGCTATCTCGGCTGGACGCCGGTTTCCGGCCGCATCGGCCTTCAATATTTCTTCAAGCCGACGACGGGGTTCATGCTGATCGACAGCCTGATCTCCGGCAAGAGCGGCGCTTTCAGGTCCGCCGCCAGTCATCTTGTCCTGCCGGCGATCGTGCTGGCGACAATCCCGCTCGCCGTCATAGCGCGCCAGACGCGGTCGGCGATGCTGGAGGTGCTGGGCGAAGACTATGTCCGCACCGCCCGCGCCAAGGGCCTGGCGCCGCGTCGCGTCATCGGGCTCCACGCTTTTCGCAATGCGCTGATCCCCGTCGTCACCACCATCGGCCTGCAGGTCGGCACGCTGATGGCGGGCGCCATCCTGACCGAAACGATCTTTTCCTGGCCTGGTATCGGCAAGTGGATGATCGACGCGATCGCCAAGCGCGACTATGTTGTCGTCCAGAGCGGCTTGCTGATCATCGCGCTGATCGTCATGGCGGTGAACCTGATCGTCGACGTGCTCTACGCCGTCATCAACCCACGTATCCGGGTGCAGTGAGATGACCGACCAAACCACGGCAGAAGCCACCGCCGCCTCCATTCCGACCGGCGGCCGGCAACGCGCCTTCACCGAGTTCTGGCATTACTACTCGATGAACACCGGCGCCGTCATCGGCCTGGTCGTGTTCACTGCGCTGGTGCTGGTGGCGATCTTCGCGCCGTTGGTCGCGCCGCATTCGCCTGACGAACAGTTCCGCGATGCGCTGCTGGCGCCGCCGGCCTGGCAGGAGGGCGGCAGATCGACGTTCCTGCTCGGCACCGACGCCGTTGGCCGCGACATGCTTTCGCGGCTGATTTTCGGGGCTCGGTTCTCGCTGTTCATCGGTCTGGTCGTCGTTGTTTTCTCGCTGACCAGCGGTATCGTCCTCGGCGTGCTCGCCGGCTATTTCCGCGGCTGGGTCGATACGCTGATCATGCGCGTCATGGACGTCATCCTGGCCTTCCCGTCGCTGCTGCTTGCCCTGGTTCTGGTGGCGATCCTCGGACCCGGCCTGTTCAACGCCATGCTGGCGATCGCGCTGGTGCTGCAGCCGCATTTCGCGCGGCTCACCCGTGCGGCGGTGATGGCCGAAAAGAACCGCGAATATGTGATCTCCGCCAAGGTGGCTGGTGCCAGCCATCTCAGGCTGATGGTGAAGACGATCCTGCCGAACTGCATGGCGCCGCTGATCGTGCAGGCGACGCTGTCCTTCTCCAACGCCATTCTCGAGGCCGCGGCTCTTGGCTTCCTTGGCGTCGGCGCGCAGCCGCCAACCCCGGAATGGGGCACCATGCTGGCCACGGCGCGCGAGTTCATCCTGCGCGCGCCATGGGTGGTGACCTTCCCCGGCCTTGCCATCCTGATCACGGTGCTTGCGATCAACCTGATCGGCGATGGCCTGCGCGATGCCTTCGACCCCAAGCTGAAGAGGTCGTGACCATGCCTCTTCTCGAGATCAAGAACCTCACCGTGTCGTTTGATACCGCCGCCGGACCATTCATGGCCGTGCAAGGCATCGACCTGTCGATCGAGCCGCGCGAGGTGCTGGCGATCGTCGGCGAATCCGGCTCCGGCAAATCGGTGGCGATGCTCGCGGTGATGGGGCTGTTGCCGAACACGGCGACGGTAAAGGCCGATCGCATGGCCTTCGACGGCATCGACCTGCTTGAGCTCAGCCCGTCCGAGCGCCGCAAGATCGTCGGCAAGGACATCTCGATGATCTTCCAGGAGCCGATCGCCAGCCTCAACCCGTGCTTCACCGCTGGTTTCCAGATCGAGGAGGTGCTGCGCTTCCATTTGGGCATGGACCGCGCCCAGCGCCGGGCCCGTGCCATCGAACTGATGAAGCTGGTCGGCATCGCCGATCCGGAAGAGCGGCTGAACTCATTCCCGCACCAGATGTCGGGCGGCCAGTGCCAGCGCGTCATGATCGCCATCGCCATCGCCTGCAATCCGAAGCTGCTGATCGCCGATGAGCCGACCACCGCGCTCGACGTCACCATCCAGAAGCAGATTCTCGACCTTTTGGTTGGCTTGCAGGCCAAATACGGCATGGGCCTGATCATGATCACCCACAATATGGGCGTCGTGGCCGAGACCGCCGACCGCGTCATCGTCCAGTACAAGGGCCGCAAGATGGAAGAGGCCGACGTTCTGTCGCTGTTCGAGCAGCCGAAGAGCAACTACACGCGGGCGCTGCTGTCGGCGCTGCCGGAAAACGCCGTCGGCGACCGGCTGCCGACCATTTCCGACATGCTGTTCGAACCGGCCCCCTCTGCTGCGGGAACCGGGCCTGCTGCTGGAAGCGGGCCTGCAACGGGAGCCGCGTCATGAGCGTGACGGTTCTCGAAGGCAAGAACATCGTGCGCGACTACCATGTCGGCGGCGGCCTATTTCGTCCCTCGCGCACGGTGCACGCGGTCAAGGGCGTTTCGTTCAGCGTCGAAAAGGGCAAGACGCTGGCCATCGTCGGCGAAAGCGGCTGCGGCAAGTCAACGCTCGCACGTATCATAACCCTGATCGATCCCGCGACAGCGGGCGAGCTCTTCATCGACAGCAACAAGGTCGACATCGCCAGGAATGGGCTGACGAAGGAGATGCGCCGCAAGGTGCAGATCGTCTTCCAGAACCCTTACGGTTCGCTCAATCCGCGCCAGAAGATCGGCGACGTGTTGGGCGAGCCGCTGCTCATCAACACCGACACGCCAGCCGACGAACGGCGCGATCTCGCCATGAAGATGCTGAAGAAGGTCGGCCTCGGACCGGAGCATTACAACCGTTACCCGCACATGTTCTCGGGCGGCCAGCGCCAGCGCATCGCCATTGCCCGCGCGCTGATGCTCAATCCGAGCCTTTTGGTGCTCGACGAGCCGGTCTCGGCGCTCGATCTGTCGGTGCAGGCGCAGGTGCTCAACCTGCTCGCCGACCTGCAGGACGAATTCGAACTGACCTATGTCTTCATCAGCCACGACCTGTCGGTGGTGCGCTACATCGCCGACGATGTGATGGTCATGTATTATGGCGAGGCCGTCGAATACGGCTCACGCGACGAGGTCTTTGCCGACCCCAAGCACAGCTACACCAAAACGCTGTTTGCGGCGACGCCGCGCGCCGACGTCGCCAGCATCAAGGCGAGGCTGGCGAAGAAGAAGGCCGCCTGACGCCGCAATTGCGGGACCCAGCCCATGCTGAGGTTCAGGGCGCCGGCTGATCAAAGCGACCGCGATTCCTACGGAATGCAGTGCTTCTCGACGTCACGCGCGGTGAACTCTGCTGCTCGCCGCCATGCTTCGTCGGTATCTCCCCGGTAAGTCAGGTATCGATCGCAGACAGGTTTGTTGTTGCTCAAATCCAGCACTGCAAACTTCACCCAGCCGACCAGCGTGCTCATCTTGTGCACCTGACCGATCAGGAGATATTTCGCGCTGGCTGTTTTTGCCTTTTTCGAGAGATCGACAAGGCCGGGGTCCTTGATGGTGCACTGTTCTGCCTGACAGGGTAACGCGACGAGCTTGATCTTCTCCGAAAGGCCATCCTGCAACGCAACACCAAATGCCTTCAGTCGCGCTTCGTGTTCGGCGGTCTGGTCCCTGACTTCGCCTGATGTATCCCTGAACTCGAAATCCGCGACGGCGAGGGTCGCTGGCTCGACGACATCGGCAAAAGCGGCCGGCGCAAGTAGACCAGCGCCCATCAGGATCAGGAAAAATTGTCCACACTCAAAAAGTCGAAATCGAACTTCCGCACTTTGCACCTTGAGCATCTCGTTTCTCCGAGGTTAGGACGATACCCATCCCAATGACGGTGCCGATTTGTCTCTTCGCGCTGCTGGAAGACGCGGAAGCGGGCGCAGACTACCCGGTTGCGTCGCGACGTCAACTTTCAACCCGTTACTGGGTGGACTCCACCTCCGCGACAACCAGCTTGCCTTTGGCGCGCGAGATTTCGAGTGCCTGTCCGGCCCCTGCCAATTCGCCGGGAACCGAGATCACGAATGCCTGGCCCTCACTGAGGGTCGCGACGAAGCGTACCGGCAGGTTTTCTTCGCCCGCCGCCATCGTGGTGACCACCCGATAGCCGTCCTCCGCCTCGGTGTAGTAGACGACGCCGTGAAAATTGCCGAGATCGACGGTCCCACCCTGACGGGCCGTGAGTTCGCCGGCAGAAGCGGAACCTGCCACGACGCAAAGCGCCGCAAGTGCTGTGTATCTGAACATCGTGTTTCTCTCCATTTGGAATTGTCGTTTGGGTGGGTGGTCGCCTGCGGCTGCATCCCCCAATTACGCTGCGAGCTGATCCTCACGGGCAGCCGCGATCATTACGCTGGCGAGCAACCCGTAGGCCGCCTCCCAAGCCTCGCGGACAGCCGGCGTAAAAGCCGTGCCGAGGCCGGCCGCCAGCGTCTCGATGAGCGCTTGTCCGACGATCGGGTAATGACGCTCCTCGACACCGTAAGTCACGTGACGCCTGGCGAGCACGCGCACCGTCGGCAGGATGGTGTCGGCTCGGTCCAGTCCATGCACCACGAAGCCGAGGCTCGCTATCAGCTTGGCGCCTTGCTTGGTCATGTCTGTCACCGGAAACAGCGCGCGAAGATCCGCGTCGATCGCGAACAGGCGCTCGTAGAACAGCGCGGCGGCGGCCACGCGGATCGGCACGATCTCGCGAAAACTGTCCTGGACAAGTCTGGTCTGGTCGGGTGTCATCGGCGACGCTCCTGCGTTCCTGGTCTTGCGGCGACCATCGCCCCAAAGCGTTTCGCATGCATGTCGCCTGCGCCTGGATGTGTTTCAGTTGTGTCTCAATTGGTTTCAGTTCGCGCTCATTTGACTTCTTTATCTAGAGGCACGCCGAGAGTGCCAGGCCGAACTCTCGCCGACCTCGACCTGGCCATAGCTGAAAACCTGGGGCGCGGCGCCAGCTTGGAACTGCATCGGCAGTCGGTCATTATATCGGGGAGCCGGCGGCTCCTCCCCTATGCCTCCGTTCGGATGGAGAAATCATGCTGCGGATATTCATTGCTTCGTCTTTTCTTCTCGCCTTCGGTGCGCCCTCGACCACGCTCGCGCAGGACAGCAGCATCGAGAGCGAAACAGGCCGCGTTGCGGTCGAGACCTTTGCCGAAGGGCTCGAGCATCCCTGGGGCGCGATCTACCTGCCCGACGGCGCGTTGCTGGTCACCGAGCGTCCGGGGCGCCTGCGGCTCGTCTCGACCGACGGGGCCGTTTCCGACCCGATCGACGGTGTGCCGGACGTCCTTGCCAGCGGACAAGGCGGTCTGCTGGATGTGGCGCTCGATCCGGACTTTGCCGACAACCGGACGGTTTATCTCTCCTATTCGGAGGAACGCGGCGGCGGCGCGGCCACCTCGGTCGGCCGTGGACGCCTGGACGAGAACGGCAGCGCGCTTTCGAACTTCGAAGTGATCTTCCGGCAGGAACCAGCCGTATCCAGCCGGCTGCACTACGGCTCCCGCCTGGTATTCGCGCCGGACGGCAAGCTCTTCGTCACGCTCGGTGAGCGCGGCAAGATGCGAGAGGCGCAGGACCCGAACAATCATCTCGGCACGATCGTCCGCATCAACCCCGATGGTTCCGTGCCTGACGACAATCCCTTCGTCGGCAAGGACGGCGCCGACGAGATCTGGTCCTACGGCCATCGCAATGTGCAAAGTGCTGCGCTCCATCCCGAAACCGGCGTGCTCTGGACGGCGGAAATGGGACCGCTCGGCGGCGATGAGCTGAACATTCCGCAAGCGGGCAGGAATCACGGCTGGCCCGAGGTCAGCTGGGGCCGGCACTATTCTGGCGAACGCATCCCCGAGCCGTCGACGCGGCCGGAGTTTGCCGACTCCATCCATAGCTGGACGCCCGTCATCTCGCCTTCTGGCATGACCTTCTACACCGGCGACATGTTTGCCGATTGGAGAGGCGACCTCTTGATTGGCGGACTGTCGGCGGAAGGCATCGTTCGTGTCAGGATCGACGGAAAGCAGGTCGCCGGCGAGGAAGTCCTCGCTCTCGGCAGGCGTATCCGGGACGTGGTGCAGGCTCCCGACGGCGGGGTCATGGCGCTAACCGACGAACCAGCGGGAAAGATATTGCGACTGACGCCGGCAGCGTCGCAGTGATGCCGCGCGGTGGTGCTGGGAAAGGGCCGAACATCATCGCTGCCACACTTTTCGGCACACTTCCAACTCATTCGAAACGTTGCGTCTCGATACAGCAGAAAGCGTAATGATATCAGTTGATTAGTGGTGCCGCTTAGGTGACTCGAACACCTGACCCCATCATTACGAATGATGTGCTCTACCAACTGAGCTAAAGCGGNGGCGTAGGGAGTGACGTGCATTAGCCTTGCACCTGCCGTCACGCTTGCGTCGGATGGAGAACTGGTGCCGCTTAGGTGACTCGAACACCTGACCCCATCATTACGAATGATGTGCTCTACCAACTGAGCTAAAGCGGCCCGGGAAGCCAAGGCCTCCAAGATGCGCTGGGTGATAGACGCAACCCGCCACTGCAACTCACATATCCGCCTGATTGCGTCTCGCATCCAATCCCCCCGAAACCATGCAGTTCTGATCGCAGGAAACGTCGGTTCGCGTCAACCTCTTTGCTGCTGCCGTCCCCTTCGAATTGAGGGCTGCAGGATGTGGATCTGGCGAATCCTGAATCTCTGATGGATCGACACCTCCCGGTCTAATCCTGCCTTTCGTGGTTTCTGTTGTGTCATGCTCAACGCTGAAAGCACGAACGCATTCAACCCAAATCCAATCACCTTCCTGCAACCACCGAATTCGATGATCAGCGCTGGCAAACCCGACCAATAGCCATGCCTTGACCCGTGACTACGAAGGATGCGCTACGCAGGCGTTAGCGCGACAGGAACCGAAACGTAAACCGTGGTTTGCGTCACATTTAGAGGTTCTGTGGTTGCTTTTCGGGTCCCTATCTGGCCCGCATCTCTCGATTGGTCGATTGGTTGGTAAACCTTTGAAATCATTGTACGCCAAAGAGGATGAAACTGAGAACTGGACGATCAGGCATGTAGCCTGCTCATGACGCCCGTTTCCGGATGATCCACCCGATGCCTCCCGCAAGCACGATGCCGAGTAGCGGCCATTTCGCCCAGAAAATCCCGTTCCAGGTCAGCAGGTTTACACCGACGACCCCCAACGCGACGACACTCAGCATGGCGACGCCCCGATTGATGAGCCTCGTCATGCTTGCCCAGCGGAGGCCCGCCAGAACCGCTACGGCGAGCATCGGCCACCCAGCCCAGAAAATCCCATTCCACGAAAGCACATTGATGGCCACCAACCCCAGCGCGGTCAAGGCAGGCAGAAGGAATTTCCGGCTGATCCTGCGCCCGAGGAAAGCGCCAGACCGGGCGGCGTCGCGCGACCGCCCGTCAGCGGCCGGTTCGGCACGGCGCGCCACCGCTTCGGCCCCGCTCTTCTCACCGCCGATCCGGACAACGTAGCTCGGCACACCTTCTTCGATGTTCTTGACGGCGAGGTCGCCCAGGAACTCGAACCCGACCGCCATTTTGTTGCGGACCTGATCGTACACCGTATTTGAGATCACGATCCCGCCTGCCGGGGCGGCGGTCTGAAGGCGGGCGGCAATGTTGACGCCGTCTCCATAAATGTCATCTCCCTCGACCATGACATCGCCAAGGTTGATTCCAATCCGAAAGCGCATCTGCGTTTCGGCCGGGCGAACGGCATTGTGCCCGGCCAACTCGTTCTGAACGTCGATGGCCGTCCGGACGGACTCGACCACGCTCGGGAATTCGGCGATCAACCCGTCGCCCCAGGTGTTGACGCCCGCCGCGGGCCTCGATTAGGCGCGCCATTGCGTCCCTGTACTGTTTCAGAGTCGCCAGCGTTCCTTCTTCGTCGGCTTCCATCAGGCGCGTATAGCCCTGAACATCCGCCGAAAAGATGGTCGTCAGTTTGCGTCGTGTCGCCGACATTGAACTGTCCCTGCTCGATGTGAGCAGCCGAAGCTTGCCGTGCTCCGTTGGCTGAGTCTACGTCGCATTCCCGCGTCGCATGAAGATACTGAAAACACTCTTTCTGGGCGCGGGGATGGCGGTTCTGGCCGCAGCGAACAGGAAGCGCGTTGTGTCGACCGGAGGGCCCGAAAAGCCGCCCGGCGGGGGAGGGTCCCGAAGTCATGGACGGTGACCGCTTCCGTCGCGTCCTGCGGAAGCTGCATCGTCGACGTTTCGCGTTCTTCTTATTTGCGAGCCGGAGCGCCAGCCGCCAAGCCCGGAGCCCCGATGGAGCCCGCTGTGCGGCTATTTCCCGCTTATAAAAGCATAGGGGAGTGCCGCGCGAGAACGTTGCGCACGTTCGACACCTGCCATTGTCCATTGCGCGCTGTGCGCACGCCGCGATTGTTCAGAGCGATTGCCAGGCCACGTAGGCTGGTGATGCCCGACCGCTGAATGGAAGCGATGATTGGCAGTCTGGGCAAACCGGTCGGCTTCTTCGATCGACATCTTCCGACCCTTCGCCGCAGCTTCCGCTGTGTTAGTCGGATTACCGAGTATTATGCCAGTGGTCTTGCGCGAGGCGAGGGCCGTTTTGGTCCGTTCCGAGATTAACCGCCGCCGATGCGCACCTGTTCCGACCCTCGGCGGGACAGTCAGTCCGGCCAGCGGACCGGCATACAATGCACGATTCTGGTAAGGTCTTTGAAGAACGGGCAGGTGTGAGGGTTGAATGAGCTTCGAACTAACGATGCTTGCAGCGAGCTGCGTGCTCTGTTTAGTCCAGATTGTTGTCTCCTCCCACGCAGCCAGCCTTCAGCGAGGTTATCGCTGGACGGCCAGCTCTCGCGACGCCGAAGTCCCTCCGCTCACGGGCGTAGCAGGACGTTTGGAAAGAGCACTTCGAAACTTCCTTGAGACGTTCCCGGTGTTTGTAGCTGCGGTCTTCCTTGTTCACGTGCCCGGTCGTGAGAGTGCGCTGAGCGAATGGGGAGCTGGTCTCTATTTTTCGGCCAGATTGGTTTACTTTCCACTCTACGCAGCGGGCGTTCCCTTGCTGCGCTCGCTCGTCTGGAACACCGCGTTCGTTGGAATTATCCTTCTTTTGCTCGCGTCAGTCTGGCCTTAGCTGTCGTGACCGTATGCCGATCGCCGCTGCGGCGACGTCCGCTTCCTTCACCATCGCGGAAGTTCCAAGAACAACTCTCGAACGACCTCATTGGGTCAGGTTTGCCGCTTGAGCCGGCGGCCCGAACCGGTAACTAGCGCCAGGAGCCGACTTTCCCGGCGCTTCTCCAGAGGCGCCGTTCGCCCAACGGCTCAAATCGACCCCGAAGCAGACGTCGGCACCGGTAGCCAGCCTGCGCTAAGATGCGGTAATCTTGACAGCAACATGGGTGCCTCCCTCTACGAGCCGATAAACGTCTACAAGCCACTCGCTCCGGACATCGGCATCGTCGATGGTCCCTTGGAATACTTGACTGTAGGCGGGCTTAAGCTGCCGCTTCCGTTCACGACACGAATGACTGTGGTTCGCCTTTCAAGCGGTGACCTCTTCCTTCATTCGCCGATCAAGTTCGACGCGAGGCTGGCCGAGGAACTGCAAGGTGTGGGGAGGGTTCGCCATCTCGTATCGCCCAACCAATTCCACTACGCGCACATCGGGGAATGGGCGGCGGCGTTTCCTGATACGATCACCTGGGCGTCACCGCGTGTGCGCCAACGGGCACGGCATGTGGCTGTCGACTTCAAGAGAGACCTGGAAGTCAGTTCGCCTGAAGAATGGCGTCGAGAGATCGATCAAGTGCTTTTTCCCGGCGGTTATTTCAAAGAGTTCATTTTTTTCCACAAAGCGTCGAGGACGCTGATACTCACCGACGCTATCATCAACATCGAACTGGACAAGATTTCCGAGCCATGGCGAACGGCCACTAAGCTCACTGGGATGTATCATCCCAGGGGTCAAATATTCTTCGGTATGCGGCTGCCGCTACTCGTGCAGCGACGGAAGGCAAAGGCTGCAATCGGAAGGATCCACTCATGGCAGCCGCAGCGAATCGTGCTCAGTCATGGCCGCTGCTTTGATGCGGATGCGGACAAGGTCATCCGAAGGATATTCGGAGCACCGCCCTACGGCGGGTAGTTGTCCTTGCGGGCGCGAGATAAGTGCGATCGGCTCTCCACCCCGTTTGAGACGTAGAACACTCCATCGCGGAATAATCCGAGCCCATGCCCCGGCCGGCTCGATGGCGCCATGAGCTGTCATCGCCGCGCGAATCTCCGAACGTCGCGTTAGGGGCCGTTAGGAGCCGGTCCGCTCTTTGGCGCGGCATCAGAAAGCTGCCGTCGAGGCTGCTGTCCTAAGCGACTGCGAGGCGATGACATCTTCTATTGGGACGATACCGGCTTCACCGCCGACGGGAAGTTCGTCGACGGCGCGCTCCACCACGCAGGAATGGTCCTCTACCCGTAAGAGGTGACAGTCTCTAAGGTTGACGACGCGGCCGAAAAAAGGCGCGAATTTCATGCGCCAGCAACTCTGGCTGCTCAAGTGCCGCGAAATGGCCCCCCGCCGGCATCTCAGTCCAGCGGACGACATCGAAAACGCGCTCGACCCAAGACCGTGGCGGCATCGGCAGTTCGTGGGGAAAGAGCGCGACGCCAAATGGCGGCGTCACGCGCTCATCAAGGTCGAACGAGAGCGGGCAAAGGCGATTCTCCTTGTACAGCCGCAAGGAGGCGCTGAGGCTGTCGCCGAACCAGTAAATAGAAATATCGGTAAGCAGCGTATCCAGGGAGAAAACGCGCTGGATATCACCATCGCAATCGCTCCAGGATCTGAATTTCTCGACAATCCAGGCAGCGAGACCCACGGGAGAATCAGTCAGCGAGAAGGCCAGCGTCTGTGGCTTGGTGCCTTGCAAAGCCGCATAGGCTCCTTCATCTGCCGCCCAGGACGAAACCCGTTTAAGAAACTCTTGCTCCTCATTTGTCACGGGCGGTGATGCCGGTCCCAGGGTCGGGCGGAAGCTGCCGGGAATATAGTTGACATGAACGCCTGCCAAGCTCTCTGGGAACTGCCGCGCGAGCCAAGCCGAGACACCGGCGCCGATATCGCCCCCTTGAGCTGCAAACCGGTTGTAACCAAGACCTTCCATCAATCGATGCCACAGTTGGGCAATCGTTCGTGCGCTGACACCAGGGTAGGAGGGCGCAGGCGAGAAGCCATAGCCGGGAAGGGAGGGCACGACGACGTGAAAAGCATCGGTGGGATCGCCGCCGTGAGCTCCGGGGTCGGCCAGCAACGGAATGATGTGTTCCATCTCAGCGAAAGAGCCTGGCCAGCCGTGCGTCAGGACAATTGGCATGGGTGATGGCCCTGTCCCGCGCTGATGGACGACGTGGACGTCCGCCTCATCAATAGTGGCGATGAATTGTGGTAGTCGGTTCAGCCGCTCCTCTTGCGCGCGCCAGTCAAAGTTGTGGAGCCAATGGTGAGAAAGCCGCTGCATGAACTGCAGGTTCGCGCCGTCGGCCCAACTCTCGTCATCAAGTGAACTCGGCCAACGCGTCGCATGCAGGCGATGTCGCAAGTCAGCGAGTGCTTCGTTGGGGATGTGGATCGAAAAAGGCCGGATTCTCATATTTTGCCATGGTGCAGGGTGTCCGTCACCATAGCGTTAAAGCCGGTGTCGTCCCAACAATCGATGGGGTTCCCTAATCTCGCAGCGCAGCGGACGTGAGCTTTCGCCCTGAGCTTACGGCCGCTTCCGAGCACCGGGCATAGCGTCCGGATGGCCGACTCGGGGCGCAAGGCTGCCATCAGCCCGCGCTATGTCCGGTGGAATGTGGCGAGTGCGCCGCCACTAATCCTTGCCGCTCATCAGCTCATCAAGGATGCGCCTGGCCGGGAGCGCGGGCCAGGCAGAAGTGTGGCGCTCAGGTTCGTTTTGCCGCGAACGCCCGGCTTCGAGCATCCGGCGCGAGATCGATTCCTGCTGCTGGCGCAGGTGATCGCTCAGCAGCTTGTTGCGTGTGATGTAGCCGGCATTGACGCCCGGGATCGAGTAGTTCATCAGAAGGTGTACGTCCAGTTCCGCAACACCAGCGGCCTGGGCGATGGTGCAGAACGTCTGCCGCAGGTCGTTGCCCCATTTCGACAGGTCGTCGCGCTTCTCCTTGTGTTCGGCCATGTAGCCGCTTCCGCTGTCGGCCGGGAAGAGCCATTCACGCGATTGCTCGGCATAAAGAGCCAGCCCAATGCGCATCACCCGAACCAGACAGCGTCGGCATGGGGCAAGTCACTGATCGGAAGGTCTGCCACGAGATGGTATACGTGTTGTTTGGATTGACATGCTTGGCGAAATGGCCTGCAACCGGTTTCGTGGACACGAGGTTAAGCTAACATAGCTTGTTCCTCGAACTCCACTGGGCTTAGATAGCAGCGTCATATGACGCCTCCATAGTAGGCAAATTCCTCTGCTGTCACCTCTGCAGCGAACCGGTCGCATTCAGCACGCTTGAGAGCTACGAACACCGAGGCAAGCCTTTCTCCCAGAGCGCTCTTTATAAAGTCGGAGCCTGCGGCACGATCGATCGCCGATCGCCAGTCGCACGGCAGGACGACGGTCTGTGCCGTGTCGTAGGATGAGGCCTCCCCGTCGGGCTCGAGCTTGTTTTCGATGCCGTGACGCATGCCCGCGAGAACAGTGGCCGCGACCAGATAGGGATTGGCGTCCACGCTGGGCGAGCGATGCTCAAGATGGCGGTTCGCGGGGCTCCCGGCGGGTACCCTGATCGCGACGCTGCGATTGTTGCGGCCCCAGGTAGGCGCCGTGGGAGCGTAGCTGTTGCGCGTAAATCGGCGCCAAGAATTGAGGTTGGGTGCAAACACCAGCATCGAGTCCGCCATAGACTGCTGCACACCGGCGATGGCGTGCCGCAGCATCGGCGCCAGCTCATCGCCCGCATCACCGAACAGGTTGCGGCCGGTTTTGTCCGCCAAGCTGGCGTGCAAGTGCATGCCGGAGCCGGCGCGATTGGCAAACGGCTTGGCCATGAAGTTGGCGCGCATACCGTGTCGCAAGGCCAGCCCCCTGACGAGCCGCTTGAGCATCACCAGGTCATCGGCCGCTCGCAGCCCATTGTCGCGATGGTGCAGCGTCAGTTCATACTGACCGGGCGCATATTCGGAAATCAATGTCTCGACCGGGAGGTCCTGCGCGGCGGCGCTTCGGTAAAGCGCGTCGATGAACGGCTCGAGCTGATCAAGTGGGTCCAGGCTATAGACCTGATTGCCCAGCTGGAAGTCACCTGTCAGCGGCAGTCGAGCAGCCCTTGGCTTCCCGGTGACGTCATTTTCCGCATCGAGCAGATAGAACTCCAACTCGAACGCCATCACCGGGAACATGCCAATTGCGTTCAACTGCTCGATCTGGACCGTAAGGGCGTGACGCGGGTCAGCTGCCATGCGGGAGCCGTCGAGTTCGTACAAGCTTACCCGCACTTCGCCGCGCCTCGGCAAGGTCCAGGGCAGTTCCACGAGCGATCCTGGAATGGGCCAGGCCACGCGGTCGGCGTCACCGTCGTCCCAAACCAACCCCGTCTCCTCAACGTCGGCGCCAGAGATATCGAGGCCCAAAATCGAGCCAGGGAGGTGACGGCCCGAGCGATAAATCTGCAACAGTTCATGCCGACGGATCATCTTGCCGCGTGCTACACCATTGGGATCGATCAGCACGAGATCGAATGCCGAGAGGTCCTCATGACTAGCCAGGAAAGCCTCGGCTTCCTGGATCGGCGCCGCATCTATCGGTCGTGAGCCAGTCACTTTGCGACCGCTCCAACCGTCAATCGCTGCAAGACCTGCTCAAATCCGGCGACCAACCCCGCGGCCTGGTGCTCCGAGGTGGTTGGCGCGACCAGAACCATATTGTGGAAGGGGTGAGCAAATACCCGAGGTTGAGAAAGGATATGTGCAGCGCTTTTTGAACTACAGCAATCGCTGCGGCGCGTGCTTCCGCCGCGTCCCTTACCAAGCTGGGCGTGAACACCACCTCAAGGCGTGCGCCCACGCGGCTGACATGCCAAGGCAGGCCGAACTCTCCGATAGCGGCGGAAAAACCCGCCTCGATCTGGTCTGCAAGATCGTTCATCCTGTCATAGGCAGCCGCGGTCATGACGCTTTCCAAGCATGCTCTTAGGCATGCCAACTGAAAAGTGCTCCCCGACAGTGTCGTACCGATGCCGGAGTGTCCAATGCCGCTTTTCCTGCTTCGGATAGTATCGAGTTCGCTGGCGACCGCCTCGGTCATGCCCCAGACGCCCACTGGCACCCCGCCGCCCACCGGCTTGCCGACGACGAAAATGTCGGGATCGAGACCATGGGTTCTCGTGTAGCCGCCAAGACCCGTGGAAATAGTGTGGGTCTCGTCGAGGTGAAGCAGCGTACCACTGGCGCGGGTCATCTTTCGCAAGGCATCGTGGAAACCGCTTTGCGGCAAGATCATCCCACAATTTGTCATGACCGGCTCTGCGACCACGCTGGCGATCTCGCGGGTTGCCAAGGCCGCTTCCAGCGCGTTCAGATCGTTGAAGGGAATGCAGACCGTCGTCTGGGCAAGATCGACAACCTGGCCAAGCAGATTTTCTCGGCCGACCGTCTTACCGTCATTGAGATCAACCAACGTTTGTGATAGCAGCCGTCGAACACTAGGATCTTGTTGCGGCTGGTAACTGCGCGGGCCACCCGGAACGCGAACCGGTTTGCGTCACTGGCCGTGGCCGTCACTTGCCACCGTGACATGCCGAAGGTTTTGGACAACAGCCTGCCAACGGCATGGGCGTCCTCCGAGGGCAGCATCGTCGTGAGGCCGCGCTGTGCGGTTCTAGCCAACGCTTCGACAATGGGCTTCGGCCCGTGCCCGAACATGGCCCCGGTATCACCGAGACAGAAATCGATGGCGCGGTTGCCATCAAGATCAACGACCTCGCTTCCCTTGGCTGTTGATATCACGACAGGGAACGGCATGGGCCAATCACGCATCCAATACAGCGGAACCTGATTGAAGAAGCCGGATGACTTGTCGTCGAAAACGGCTCTACTGCGAGGACGCCTGTTGATGAATGCCGCTGTTTCGTCTGCCAGACCCCTGAGGTGTTTCACACGGGCCTTGATACCCGGCTTGACCCACTGCGTTGCCGGCCGCTTTGGCATATCCTTGGGCGTGGCCCGGCATGTTCCTGGACCCTTTTCCAAAGCCGCTCACGCATCTCGCGATTGACGCTGACAAACCCGCTGCCGACATATTTCCAGCCGTTGTCAGCGCGCGACGCTGCCGCTGCCTCCGACGCTGCCGCTGACGCTGCCGCTGCCGTCAATGCTGCCGCTGCCACCGATGCTGCCGGTGCCGCTGCCGTCAATGCTGCCGCTGCCG
>NZ_AYWU01000033.1:0-85645 GCF_000502375.1 Mesorhizobium sp. L48C026A00
GTCGGCGCCAACTCCGACCAGACCGCTGGCATCAACATCATGCGTCGCGCGCTGCAGGCTCCGGCCCGCCAGATCGCGGCCAACGCCGGTGCGGAAGCATCGATCGTTGCCGGCAAGATCCTCGAGAACAAGGGTCCGACCTTCGGCTTCAACGCCCAGACCGGCGAATATGGCGACATGATCGCCATGGGTATCGTCGATCCGGTCAAGGTCGTGCGCACGGCTCTCCAGGACGCGGCCTCGGTCGCCGGCCTGCTGGTCACCACCGAAGCCATGATCGCCGAAGCTCCGAAAAAGGAGTCGGCTGGCGGCATGCCGGGTGGTATGCCCGGCGGTGGCATGGGCGGCATGGGCGGCATGGATTTCTAATCCAGCCCCTATCAACCTACAGCGGAAAGGGCGGTAGCAATGCCGCCCTTTTCTTGTGTGCCGAGCATGATCGACAGCTTGGAGGTGCAAGTCCTCTACCCAGCCTGATGGCGGCGAAGGTTAGCGAAGCGCAACGGCGTCGTGAGGCGGGCTCCGGCCGTGTCCTTTCGTTCAGTCGCTGGTCGAAACTCACGATGATCGTGCTGCCTTCCGCCGTGCCGTCGATCTTTACAGGGCTGCGAGAAGGCCTTGCCAACGGCTGGCAGACCCTGGTTGCGGTAGAACTCATCGCATCGTTCGAAGGGCTCGGATACCTGATGGCCTATGGCCGTCAGCTCTTTCAATTGGAACTCGTTCTTTCGGGCCATGATCGTGGTCGGCCTGATCAGATTGGTGATCCACGGCCTGCTCACGCTTGCCGAAACCATCTGCAACGCTGGCGTCCGGAGATCCCACGATGAGCCTGATCACGATTGCAGGTCGGGAGCGGTTGTCGCACAGCGCTCCCATCGCGCCGCCGCCCTTCCGCTCCATCGGCCGACATTTGCGGCCGCTTGCGGTACCAATTGCGCTGCTCGCGATTTGAGAGTTGCTCGCCCATGCCGGCGCTGCTGACCCGCGCTTCTTACCGTCCCTGGAAGAGGTGGTGGCCCGAGGCATGGCAGAGTTCAGCCGCGGTGGCCTCGGCTCCAATCTGCTGGCGAGCCTGGTGCGTGACCTGATCGGTTTCGTGTGTGGCAGTGTGGCCGGAATCGCGCTTGGTTTGGCGATCGGGTTTTCCCTCCTCATCGAACGCCTGAGAGGCTCGTGGTAGCGGTTGAGCGGGGTCGCGTTTCAGGGTTGATCTACTCGTAAAAGGAATTGTCTTAGAGGCTGACTGAAAAAGAAGTTGGGCGATTTCAATCGGTGTGATTCCGTTGGGTTGCGAAGCTCAATGGAGATCACGATGGCTTGACTGAAACCACCCGCGCGCAGTATCGGCGTGAAGGCCTGCGCTATGCAAGCGATCTTACCGACGCGGAATGGGCGATGATCGCGCCTTTTCTGCCGGCGGGGTCAAAGCGGGGGCGACCGAGAAAGACCAACCTGCGCGCGGTGGTGGAGGCGATCCTGTACATGGCCTCGACCGGCTGCCAATGGCGCGCGATCCCGAAGGACTTTCCGCCCTATTCGACGGTGCAGGGCTACTTCTACGCCTGGTCGCACGGAGGCTTCCTGGCGCATATCAACCACATGCTGGTCATGGCACTGCGCGAGATGGTCGGGCGTGAGGCCAGTCCGACGGCGGGCGTCATCGATAGCCAGTCGGTGAAGACCACCGAAAGCGGCGGACCGCGAGGCTTCGATGCGGGCAAGAAGATCAAAGGCCGCAAGCGCCACATCGTCACCGACACCGAGGGCCATCTGGTCGGCCTGCAGGTTCACCCCGCCGACATCCAGGATCGCGATGGCGCACCCGACGTGCTGACCTCGATCCGGTCGCTCTATCCGTGGCTGCGCCACATCTTCGCGGACGGCGGCTACGGCGGCAACAAGCTCCGCGACGCCATGGCCGCGCTGGATCAGTGGAGCTTCGAGATCATCAAGCGCTCCGACACCGCCAAGGGCTTCGAGCTTCTGCCTCGCCGATGGGTGGTCGAACGAACTTTCGCCTGGCTCGGGCGATGCCGCCGGCTTGCCAAGGACTTCGAAGCAACCATCCAAAGCGCTACTGCCTGGATCCTCGTCGCCCACATCCGCCGCCTCACACGGCGGTTGGCGAGAGGATGAAATCCGCCCGGCAATTATGAGTCAGACTCTCAGAGCCGATGCGCCCAACAGTAGCTCGATGGACCCGGAAGAGTCTGGCGATTTCTCGAAGGCCTCGCGCCAGTTCGAGGCGCATTCATATCCCCCTCCGCAGCAGCACGCGCAAGCATCACACAAGCCCCGAGCCGCTTCGCGTTCGGCGCTGTCCAATTTCCGACAATGTCGGATACGCAACGTAGCAGAGTCAGATCTACCAGACTGCGTATAAATGGTTTTCTCATTTGGCACGGTACATGCACGATCATCCGCAAACACGTGACCGACCAAAGAAGACGTCGCATGATCACCTCACCAAAACATACCGCCGCCGCGGAACAAATCACTTCGCCCCGAACCTTGCTTATCGTCCGTCCCGTCACCACAACCGGAGCCATCCGCTTCGTCTTCGACGGCGGCACCACGCAGGACTCGGCTGGCAAGGAGGGACTGGCCAATTTGATGACCGGCCTGTTCGACGACGGCGCCGGCGATCTCGACAGCGATGCCTTCCAGGTGACGGTTGACCATTCCAGGGCCGAGATGAGCTTCGACGCGCAGCGCGACGGCATTTATGGCTAGATGCGCATGCTGTCCGAACGGAAGGACGCCGCCTTCGCTCTGCTCAGGCTCGCGGCTAACAGCCCCCGCTTCGACCAGGAGCCGGTCGACCGCATCCGCGCCAACATTCTCGCCAGCATCATCGCCAATGAGCGCGACCCCCACGCGATCGCCGAGCTTGCATGGCGGCGCAGAATCTACGGCACGCATTCTTATTCGAGGCCGGACGAGGGGCACCAAGGAGAGCCTCGCCGGCATAACGCCGGCCGATCTAGGCGCCCTCCACAAGGCCGCTTTCGCCCGTGACGGGCTGCACGTCGCGGTCGTCGGCGACATTGATGCCAAAGGCCTGAGTGAAAGGCTCCACGAGTTGGTCGGCGATTTGCCTCAGAAGCAGGCGATCGCCCCGGTGGCCGATGTCGCCCCGAGCTCGGCCGGCGTAATTGGTCGCCTACGACCCGCCGCAGACTTCGCTGCAGCTGGTTCCCGGCATCGGACGCAGCGACCCGGAATTCTAAGCCGCACAGCTGATAAGCAAAATACTCAGAGGCTCGCCATTTACCTCACGTCTGTTCCAAGAAGTGCGCGAAAAGCGCGGCCTTGCGTACGGTATCCATTCCAGCCTGAAAGACCACCAGCATTCCAATGCGCTTGTCGTGACCACGGCGACGCGCGCCGACAGGGCGGCCGAGACGCTCGGGCTGATACGCCACGTGATCAGGGAGTTGGCGGAAACAGGGCCGACAGAGGCCGAGCTAAAAGCGAGCAAGAAATATCTGATCGGCACCTATGCTACCAACAATCTGGATTCCTCCAGTTCGATTGCAGCCACGCTTGTCGGGTCTTGGCATCGGCTACACCAGCGCCGCGCCGCCCACATCGATCGACCAAGTCGAGGCAGCGGCGAAGAAGCTGCTTTCGGCCGAACCCGCCATTATGGTGGTCGGCCCGCGCGTGGACGCCAAAGAATGGGCCCGGGCTCCAATTTCGCCATTCTTCTCCCCTTGTGAGGCTTTTACTGGGAGAGATCGAGCCCAAAGGGAGATTTCGATGTCTGAAGCGAGTCAGGAAAAGTTGGACGCATTCTTGGGGAAAATGGTCGGCGATCTCGGTGCGATCGCTACGGGCGCGGCTGTCTTGCTAGGCGACAGACTCGGCCTGTTCAAGGCATTGCGCGAAGGCGGCAAGATGACGGCCGCCGAACTTTCGACACGCACCGGTACCCAGGAGCGCCTTGTAAGGGAATGGCTTTCCGGGCAGGCGGCGGCGGGCTACGTCGACTACGATGAAGCCAACGACCAGTTCTATCTCAACGCCGAGCAGGAGCTGGTGTTCGCCGATGAAAATAGCCCGGCCTTCATGGCTGGCGCATTCGAGTTCCTATCCGCGCTGTGGCTCGACGAAGAAAAGGTGAGGCAGGCATTCCAGTCCGGTAAGGGCGTTGCATGGCACGATCATAGCGCGTGTCTGTTTCGCGGTACGGAACGGTTCTTCCGTCCAGGCTATAATGCCAATCTGATCGACTCCTGGCTGCCGGCCCTGGAGGGCGTAGTCGAGAAGCTCGAACGCGGCGTGGATGTCGCGGATCTCGGATGCGGTCATGGCGCATCGACGGTGCTCATGGCACGTGCTTTCCCCAATTCGCGCTTCGTCGGCTTCGATTATCACGCCCCTTCGATCGAGCGCGCCCGCAAGGCCGCCGAGGAAGCCGGCGTCGGCGCCAACACGCGCTTCGAGGTCGCGGCCGCCAAGACCTATCCCGGCACCTATGACCTCGTCGCTTTTTTCGATTGCCTTCACGACATGGGCGACCCGGGGGGCGCCGCCACCCATGTCCACGGGTCGCTCAAGCCGGATGGCACGTGGATGATCGTCGAGCCGTTCGCGCATAATCATCTAGCGGCGAACCTCAATCCCGTCGGACGCGTTTACTATGCCGCTTCCACGTTCGTGTGCACGCCCGCGTCCCTGTCGCAGGAAGTCGGGCTCGGGCTTGGCGCCCAGGCCGGCGAGGCGAGGCTACGCAAGGTGGTGACCGGCGGCGGCTTCAAGCGATTCCGTCGCGCCACGGAGACGCCGTTCAACATGGTGCTGGAGGCCCGTCCCTAGCGCGGCCGTCGCTAGAAATTGCAGCTCATCGCTTTATGGTGAAGATCATCGTCAAAATCCGAACTCACAGTTATCGACAAATTTTCAGAGGCGTCACTCCCCCTGACATCCGATTGGAGTTGTTAGAAGCCAACAGTAGTTGAAGGCACACGCAGCCAAGCTCGTCGCCTAGACTCGTTCGGTGCTCTCCGAGAATCCAACTCCGAAGACCGTACTCCGCTCAAACGCGCAGTTTCTCCACCTGAACTTGGGCGACTTCGGCGGCGCCGGCGACAAACGCGAAAAGCGCCAGGAGCGGCACTGCGACCAATGGCGCTTTCATAAACCTCGAATGCGCCTTCAATCTTGGCGATGCGTTCCGTCAGTGTGATCTGAATAGACTCATGCTAATCACAGCTTCACGACGCCTTGCGACGCAACGCCGTTTGGTATCCCAACCATTGGTGAATTTCGGCGCCGATGCGCTCGGCATGTGCGGTGACCTCGGGAATTCCCATCAGTTCGCCGACGCTGCCTCGCGCCAGTGGCCCGCTGACGAAAATGCTGTCGGTCGGGCGCCCGGATGTGCCGACCGCACGGCCTTGGCGGTCGGTCTCCAAACCAAGACCAATCGGGTCGAGCCGGACCAATCCCATCCTCTCGAGCGCCGCAATCGCCGTGTTGGTCCGCAAGATATCGGCGTGCGCCGGTCCGGTCGTCACGATCACACTGTCGAAACCCTCGACAAGGAAGCCGGTTTGGCCACGCAGCCGCTGCCCGACGCGAATGCATCCGTCGACCTGTTCGGCGCCGACAATCGATGCGGCGCGATAGGCAAGCCTGCCCTCGGCAACGCGGCGATCGAGCACGGCCGCGATCTGTGGCGCGATGCGGAAGCGATGCACATCCCACAGCGCACGAAGATGACGCACCACGCGGCGCTGCTCGGCTAGCGGCAAGGCCTGCCAGATGGCCTGTCCCTGACGCCGAACGGCATCGAGCACCGGGTGCCAGTCTTCGCCCTGACGCTTGGCATCAAGGATCGTGGCCCGGATGCGCCTGAACAGTGCCGCCGCGCTGCGTGAAGGCAGGGTCGTGAAATCGCCGATCGGATCGCCACGCGAGGCTGCATGGCTGCGCGAGCGGTAGCCATGGCGCGAAAGTGCTGTGATGCTGCCGCGATGCCCCCTGCGGTCGAGAGTGGCGATGACGTCCGCCGAGGTGAGCCCGGTGCCGACGACCAGGACATGGTGGTCGCGCTCGATCGCTTCCAGTCGTTCGAGGTTATAGGGATTGGCGACCAGACCGGCGGCGCCGGCCATAGCGCGCAAAGCTGGCGGCAAGGCCGGCGGCGGATGAGTCGTTGCGACAACCAATGCATCGGCCGCGAGCGTTCCGCCGTCGGCAAGGATCAGGCGATATCCGTCGCCTTTACGCTCGACCGACGCGACGGCGGATCTGACGTGCCGAATCGTCTTGCTTTGCAAAAATGGCTGAAGGTGGGATTCGACATAACGGCCGAAAACGCGACGCTGTGGATAGGCCACGCCGTTGGCAGTGATCGCCTCGACATCCACTACAATGGCGCTGCTCTGCTGCAGCCAGTCGGCGAAGTGGCTATCCTGGCCGGAGATCAGCGTCATCCTCGACGCCGGCACATTGATGCGGTGTGAAGGATCGGCCGTCGAATAGGCCAGACCATAGCCGAGCCCCTCGCGGGGTTCGACGACCACGATATCGGCCGCGCCGGCCGGCAGCAGCCGCGCCAGGTGAAAGGCGGTCGCCGCGCCGGAAAAGCCGCCCCCAACAATGGCTACGACCGGTCCACTGGTGCTCAAGACTGGCTCGCACCCAGCGCCGACGGCCGATGGTCGCCGGCTACTGTCTCGCCGAATGGCCCCATGTTGACGGTCGTCGGCCGCGTCGAGATTTCGTGATCGAGCGGCAACAGTGGCAGCACCAGTTCGCCGAAGCGATAGGCCTCCTCTAGATGCGGGTAACCGGACAGGATGAAAGAATCGATGCCGATACGCCGGTATTCATCGATCCGCTCCGCCACCGTCGCCGCATCGCCGACCAGAGCGGTGCCGGCGCCGCCGCGCACCAGGCCGACGCCGGCCCACAGGTTGGGGCTGATTTCCAGCTTGTCGCGGCTGCCGCCGTGCAGCCTGCTCATGCGCGACTGGCCGACCGAATCCATGCGCGCGAAAACCTTCTGCGCCTCGGCGATCGTCTTGTCGTCCAGGCGGCTGATCAGGCGGTCGGCATCGGCCCAGGCTTCGTCATTGGTTTCGCGAACGATGACATGCAGCCTGATGCCGAAGCTCACTTGGCGTCCGGCTTTCTTGGCAAGGCCGCGCACATGGTCGACCTTGGCGGCGACGTCGGCCGGCGGTTCGCCCCAGGTCAGATATTTGTCGATCTGCTCGGCGGCGACCGCATTGGCTGCCTCCGACGAGCCGCCGAAATAGAGCGGAGGATGCGGCGTCTGCACAGGCGGGAACAGCAGCCTGCCATCCTCGATGCGGAAATGCTTGCCTTCGAAAGCGACGGTCTCGCCCCGCAGCACGGCCTTGTAGATATCGAGGAACTCCCGCGTCACCTCATAGCGCTCGTCATGGCTGAGGAAGATGCCGTCGCCCTTGTTCTCGATCGGGTCGCCGCCGGTGACCACATTGATGAGCAGGCGCCCACCGGAAATGCGGTCGAGCGTCGAGGTCATGCGTGCGGCGAGCGTCGGCGATTGCAGGCCCGGCCGCACAGCAACAAGAAAGCGCAGCCGCTGCGTCAGTGGCGCCAGCGCCGATGCCACGACCCAGCTGTCCTCGCAGCTTCGCCCGGTCGGCAGCAGCGCGCCATAGTAGCCGATGGCGTCGGCTGCCTTGGCGACCTGGGTGAGATACGGCAGATCGACCGCCCTGCCTCCCTCGGAGGTGCCGAGATAGCGGCTGTCGCCATGGGTCGGGAGAAACCACAGAACCTTGATCCTGTCGGGGATGGCAGTGCTCATGAACAGTCCTTTGTGACTTTACGACGCCCGCGCTCAGCTCCAGGCATGCAACGGCGGATTGACGTCGTTCAGGTAATAGTTGCCGAGGATCGCGTATTTCCAGCGCACCGGATCGTGCAGCGTGTGGGTGCGGGCGTTGCGCCAATGCCGGTCGAGATTGTGCTCGGCCAATGTCGAGCGCGTGCCCGCGAGTTCGAAAAGTCTGTTGGTGGCGTTGATGGCGATCTCGGTGGTGAGGATCTTGGATTCCGCCACAGCGATCTGCGCTTCCGCGACGGTCTTCTCGTTGGGGTCGAGCACAGCGCGATCGACCGCAAGGCCGGCCTTGTCCAGAACGGCCTCGGCCGCATTGGCCCGCAGGCGGAGGTCGCCGACCGCTTGGATCGTATAGGGATCCTGCCAGGCATGATCGACGCCGCTGTCGATCCACGCACGCGACTTAGTGCGCACGAAGTTGACGGTTTCGTCGATCGCTGCTTTGGCGATGCCGAGATCGACCGCGGCCTGGATGATCTGGAAGATGGCGCCGTCGGCCGTCGGCCTGTCATAGCCCTTGTAGCCGGGGACCAGATGGGTCTTCGGCACCTTGACATTCACGAGCAGAACGGTGCCGGACAGTGTCGTCTTCTGGCCGAAGCTCGACCAGTCGTCGATGACAGTCAGTCCGGGCGCACCGCGGTCGGCGATGGCATACCAGGCGCGGCCTTCGTCATCGAGCGCCACGATCGGCACCAGATGGGCGAGCAGCGCGCCGCTCGAATAGAATTTCTGGCCATTGACCACGACGTGGTCGCCAGCGTCGACGAATTTCGTCTCGAAATCAGCCGCCCGCTTGGAGCCGAATTCGGAGAACGCGTTGCCGAACCGCGTGCCGGACAGAACTTCGGCGAAGAGCAGCTTCTTCTGCGCCTCGTCAGAGACGGTGCGGATGGCGGCGACGACGCCGAGATGGTTCTGCGGAATCTGGCCGAGCGACGGATCGGCCGCCGAGATGATGGCGATCACCTTCGACAGCGTCACATAGGAGAGTTCCGGTCCGCCATAGGCCTTCGGCACGTTGATCGACCACAGGCCGCTCTGCGAAAACGCATCGAGCTCTTCCTTCGGCCAGATGCGCTCGCGGTCCCGCCTGGAGGCGTCCTTGGCGAAGTCTGCGGCCAGTTTTTCCGCCACAGCGATCGCCTCGGCGTCGGTCTTGATGACATGCGCTCTGGCCGACGGACGCTCGACCGCGGGGACGGCGCTGCGGATATCGGACGGCTGCTTCGATTGGATGGTCATGCTGCAGTCTCCTGGGGAAAGTGTTGCAATGGGAGCGGCGCGCCGCCGAGATAGTAGGTCTTGATGTCGTCGCGCTGGCGCAGGTCGGCAGCCGATCCTTCCAGCACGCTTTTTCCGTTTTCGAGCACTGTGGCGCGGTCGGCATATTTCAGCGCAACCGCCGAATTCTGTTCGGCGACGAGGATCGACAGGCCTTCGTCGCGGTTGAGCCGCTTCAAGGCGCTGAAGATCTCATCGACGATCAGCGGCGCGAGCCCCATCGACGGCTCGTCCAGCACGAAGAGTTTCGGCCGCGACATCAGGCCCCGGCCGATAGCCGTCATCTGCTGCTCGCCGCCGGAGGTGAGGCCGGACCGGGTTTGCCGCTTCTCGGCGAGCCTGGGGAAAAGCTTATAGACTCGGTCGAGGTCGGCCTTGACGCCGGTGCGGGAGGACGAACGCCCGAGCGCGCCGGTCAGAAGGTTCTCCTCGACCGTCAGCGAGCGGAAACAGTGCCGTCCCTCGAGAACCTGGACCAGGCCGCGGCGAACGAGATGCGAGGGGCTTGCCCTCGAGACATCCTCGCCATCGAAGGTGATCCGGCCGGAGGTGATGGCCCCGCGCTCGGCCGGGAGGAGATTGGATACCGCCCTCAAAAGCGTCGTCTTGCCGGCGCCGTTGGAGCCAAGCAGTGCGACGATCTCGCCTTTGCCGACCGACAGGTCGACGCCGTGCAGGGCGGCGATGGCGCCGTTGTAGACAGCCTCCACGCGGGTGACCGACAGGATCGAGGTTTCCGGGCTGGACATCGATGACTCCACTTGGCGCCTGGATGGAGCGGCCGGCCAATGGGCCGGCCGCGAGATCGTGAAACTCAGTTGCTGACCACCGCTTCGGCATCTTCGGCCGTGCGGATCTTGATGCCCTTTTCCTTGGAATAGGCCTCGGACGACTTCTCGATGATCGGGCGCAGCAGCTTCCAGTCGGGCGCAATCCAGTCGGAAACGACATTCCACTTCTTGCCGTCCCACTGCTGGAAGGTCACGTAGCCATCACCCTCGTGATTGTCCCAGGAGACGTTGATGGAATGGAACAGATCCTTGGCGCCGAGCGCCTCGACGCGCGCCGGATCGAGCTTGAGATGCTCGAAGCCCCAGCGGACTTCATCGCCGGTCAGCGTGCGGTTGCCGAACTTGGCCTGCGCGATGCGGACCGCCTCGACATTGAGGATGCCGTTGACCATGCCGAGATTATGGTAGACCGAACCGATCCGGCTCTTGTCCTCAAGGTTGCCCTTGCCGGCGTCGTAGACCGTTTTGACGATCTCCTGGACCACCGGATACTGCTCGCCCGATGCCTGGGTGGTGATGGCCGTATAGCCCTTGGCGGCGTCGCCGGCGGGGATGACGTCCTCTTCGGAGTTCGACCAGACATTGCCGATGACGTGGTCGGCCGGGAAGCCGGTCTTCTGGGCGGTCTTCAGGGCGACCGGGTTCATCACGCCCCAGCCGCGTAGCACGACGTAGTCCGGACGCTCACGCCGGATCGTCAGCCACTGTGCCTGCTGCTCGTTGCCGGGATGCGGCACCTCGATCTGCGACAGCTCGAAGCCGTATTTCTGCGACAGCAGCTCATAGATCGGGATCGTCTCCTTGCCATAGGGCGAGCCGTGATAGAGCACCACGATCTTCTTGCCCTTGAGCCTGTCCAGGCCGCCTTCCTTGGAGGCGATGTAGTTCACGATGCCGGAGGTCTCGCTGTAGGGATTGAGCAGCAGCGGGAAGACATAAGGGAACACGCGCCCGTCGGTCGTGTCAGTGCGCCCGTGGTTGATGGTGATCAGCGGCACCTTGTCATCGGTGATGCGGTCGATCATGGCATAGGCGATACCGACCGAAAGCGGGTTCCAGGCGGCGATGCCGGGATTGCTCTTCAGCCGTTCATAAACCTCGACGCCCTTCTCGACCTCATACTGCGTCTCGCCCTCGCTCCAAGTCAGCTTGACGCCGTTGACGCCGCCGTCGCGGATGTTGATCAGGTTGAGGTAGTCGATGAACCCGCCGAAAAAGCCGGTGCCGCCGGCGGCATAAGGGCCGACACGGTAGCTCTGAAGGGGAAAATACTGTTCGTCGGCGTGAACCGCCGTCGCGCCGAGCACGAAGGCCGTGGCGATCGCCGTTTTTCGTAGGTGACTGAAGAAGGTCATGGATTGCGTCTCCTGAGGTTGTGGTCCGTGAGAGGATGTCGAGCGGCGCTCAGCTGGACCTTGAGCCGATCCGTCGTTTCAGGCGGTCGAAGAGAGCCGACAGCCCGTTCGGTTCCGCGATGAGGAAGATGATGATGAGCGCGCCGAGCACGATGCGCTGGCTCATGTCGAGAACACCCGAATCGAACAGTCCGCCAAACAGGAAGGCGCCGAGCCGCGACAGGATGAGCGGAAAGATGACGATGAACGCCGCTCCCAGAAAGGCGCCGCGCATCGAGGCCAGCCCACCGATGATGATGATGAACAGGATCTGGAACGAGCGGTCGAGATTGAAGCCGGCCGGCTCGACGGTGCGCAGATAGGTGAAGGCCCACAGCACGCCGGCGACGCCGATAATGAAGGACGAGATAGCGAACGCCAGCAGCTTGGTCCGCAGCACCGGCACGCCGATGACGCGCGCCGCCGTCTCGTTGTCGCGCACGGCGATGAAATTGCGGCCGGTCGCGCTGTTGACCAGGCGCCAGACAAGGGCCGTGAGCACGATGACCGTGGTCACCGAAAGCAGGTAGCGGCCGGTCGCGCCGTCGAGCGAAAATCCGGTGACGACAAGGTGCGGCGCGGAAATCACCCCGGATGGGCTATCGTTGGAAAACCAGCCGAACTTGGTCAGCGCCCATTGCACGAAGAACTGGGCGGCGAGCGTCGAGACGGCGAGATAGAAGCCGCGCAACCGCAGGCTCGGCAATCCAAACACGACGCCGATGCCGGCCGCGGAAATCCCGGCCAGGATCATGGTCGCTACCAGCGGCAGCCCCTCGACCCGCAAGTTGAAATTATAGGCGGCGAAAGCTCCGACCGCCATGAAGGCGGAGGACCCGAGCGAAAGCTGGCCGCAATAGCCGGTCAGCAGATTGAGGCCGACCGCCGCCAGGCTGAGCGCCAGGAACGGCAGCAGGATCGCCTCGACGAGATAGCTAGACGCATAGGCTGGGATCAGCCCATAAGCGACGACGATCAGAACGGCCGGCAGCGCGAATTTCTGCCAGTCGATTGGAAGCCTTGCGGCATCGAGCGCTTGCACAGCCATCGGTCAGACCCTTTCGACAGTCTTCTGGCCAAACAGGCCGGAGGGGCGCACCAGCAGCACCACCAGCGCCAGCGCATAGGCGAACCAGCCTTCGATGCCGCCACCGACGAAGGGGCCGAGGTAGACCTCGGCGAGTTTCTCGCTGGCGCCGATGATCAGACCGCCGACGATGGCGCCAAGGATAGAATCGAAGCCACCAAGCACCAGCACCGGCAGCGCCTTCAGCACGATCAGCGACAGCGAGAACTGGACACCGACACGCGCGCCCCACAGCAGCCCTGCGACCAGCGCCACGAACCCCGCGGCCGTCCACACCGTTCCCCATATCCGGGGCAGCCGCAGCCCGACGGCGAGCGCCGCGAATTGGTCGTCGGCGACGGCGCGAAACGCCAGCCCGATCCGGGTCCAGTAGAAGAATGCGCTCAAGCCCGCCACCATCGCCGCGGCAATGCCCGCAGCGAGAAGGTCGAACGACGAGATCAGGATGCCGCCGACCTCGAAGGGCGTGTCGTCTATGCCGAGATCGAGCCCATGCACCTGCGTGCCCCACACCAACTGGGCAGCGCCCTCAATGATGTAGGAGAGGCCAAGCGTGGCCATGAACAGCGTCATCGGCGAGCGATTGACCAGCGGCCTGAGCACCGTCCGCTCGATGGTGAAGCCCAGCGCGACCATGACCGCGAAGGTGATGAGCAGCGAAAGCGCGAATGGGATGCCGCGTTCGACGAGGCTGACAAAGGTGAGCGCTGCCAACAGCACCATTGACCCTTGCGCGAAGTTCAGCACGCCCGACGTCTTGTAGATCAGCACGAAACCGATGGCGACTAGCGAATACATGACGCCCGAGAGCAGGCCGCCGACCAGCACCTCGATGACGAAGAGGAAATCATAGTAGCTCATCAGATACCCTCTCCATCGGCAGTGCCGATATAGGCCCGGATCACTGCCGGATCGGCCCTGACCTCGGCCGGCGTCCCGTCGGCGATCTTGCGACCGTAGTCGAGCACTGCGACGCGGTCGGAGAGCCCCATGACCACGCCGATATCGTGTTCGATCAGGATGATGGTGACGCCGTGCCGGTCGCGCGCGGCGCGCACGAACCCGGCCATCTCGGCTTTCTCGGTCGCCGTCATGCCGGCCATTGGTTCGTCGAGCAACAGGATCTTCGGCTCGGCCACCAGCGCCCGCGCCAGTTCGACCCGCTTCTGGAGGCCGTAAGGCAGCGTTGCGACCAGGCGGTCGGCGACGGCCTCGAGATGCAGGAAGGCGACTGTCTGGTCGACCTTTTCAGCGATCGCGGCATCTTCGCGGCGGGCGCGTGGCAGGCCCGCAATATGCTCGGCGAAGTTGGCTCGCCTGGTGTGGACGCGACCGGATGCGATGTTGTCGCGCACTGAAAGCCCGCCGAACAGCGCCAGGTTCTGGAAGGTGCGCGCGACGCCCAGCCGTGCCAGACGGCTGGGCGGCACCCGGGAGAAGGACTGGCCGTCGATCGCGATCTTCCCGTGGTCGGCATGATAGAGGCCGCTGATGATGTTGATCAGCGAGGACTTGCCGGCGCCGTTGGGGCCGATCACCGCGCGGATCTCGCCGCTTTCGACCTCGAGGTCGACATCCCTCAGCGCCGTGACGCCGCCAAAGGAAATGCCGATCGCGCTCAGCGCCAGGATCGCATCAGCCTTTGTCGACAGACGCGCCTGGCGCGTGTCCTCGACGGGACCAGCGCCAGCAAGAATGCCGGAAATTACGGGCGCGCGCTCGTATGCGGCGGCTCCCAATGAAGCACCAATCATGAAACGTCCCTGATTTTTGAAGGAGTGCTGGCAGCGGCCCGAAGTCCGTGCCTGTCCTATTCCGCGGCGACAAGCTCCCTGTCGCGCGCCGCTTCCAGTTCGCGCACCAGCGGGATGACCCGCTTACCGAAGAACTCGACCTCTTCCTGGAAATGCAGAAAGCCGAGCAGGATCAGGTCGGCGCCTGCATCCTTCAGCTTGATGATGCGTTCGGCGATCTGTTCCGGCGTGCCGATGAGATTGCTACGGAACCCGTCATTGTATTGGACAAGATCCTTGAAGGATGATTTTGCCCAGTTGCCTTCGCCTTCCGGCGATGCCTTGCCAGCGTTCTTGACCTGGTCGGCAAAGCCCTGCACCGCTTCGGGGTTGGCCTTGGCAATGATCTCGTCCAGCACGGCGCGCGCCTCTTGCTCGCCTTCGCGGGCAATGGCAAAGGCGTTGACGCCGATCTTGACCTTGTGGCCATTGGCCTTCGCCTTGGCGCGGATATCGTCGACCTGCTTCCTGATCTCTTCCGGCGTATTGCCGTTGGTGAAATACCAGTCGGAGACACGGGACGCCATGTCGCGAGCGGCGCGCGACGAGCCGCCCTGGAATATCTCGGGCAAGGGTTCGATCGGCTTCGGCTTCATCGAATAGTTGGTGAAGCGGTAGAAATCGCCCTTCAGAGTGAAACTGTCCTCGGTCCAGATGCCACGCAGCGCCCGGATAAACTCTTCCGAGCGGCGATAGCGCTCGTCATGGTCGAGCCAGAGTTCGCCAATGGCAGCGAACTCGCCACGGAACCAGCCGCTGACGACATTGACGGCGACGCGACCGTTGGTCAGGTGGTTGATGGTGGCGATCTGCTTGGCCGCCAGCGCAGGATTCCAGGGGCCGGGCAGGATAGCCGCAATGACCTTCAGCGTTGTGGTCGCAGCAAGCAGGGCGTGGCTGAAAGAGACGGATTCGTGTTGGTTGTCGGCGCCATAGCCGGCCGTGAAGCGTATCTGGCTCAGCGCGTAGTCGAAGCCGTTGGCCTCGGCGATCTGGGCGAGCTTGCGGTTGTAGTCGATGTCCCAGCCCGTCCGCTGCTCGATGTTGGAGATGACCAGGCCGCCCGAGACGTTCGGGACCCAGTAGGCGAATTTCAGGTGGTCGGAATGCGAGGTCATGTCGTCGTTTCCCCTTTGATTGGCTCAGCCGACGTGCGTGGCGACGGCAGCGGTTGCATGACTGGAATTAAGCAAGGAGACCGCTTCGGTGGCGGCCCGTGAGATGCGCTCGATGATCGCTGCGCCGACGATTTCGGCATCGATGAAATCGTCGGGCGCGCCGTAGACGCCGGTCGGGACGGTGACGGCGCCGAAAAAGCCGAACAATGGCCGGAGCTGATGTTCGAGAACTAGGCCATGGTATGGACTTCCGCCTGTCGCCGCGAGAAGCACGGTCTTGCCGGCCAGCGCGCGATAGTCGACGAGGTCAAACAGGTGCTTGAGGGCGCCGGTGTAGGAAGCCCGATAGACAGGCGTTCCGACCACGAGCAGGTCGGCCTTCTCGACACGCTGGATGATCGCTTCGCCGGACGCGCCGAGCGCGCCACGGGATAACCCGGCGAAAAGCGAAGGCGCCGCCTCGGTGATTTCGATCAGGCCGGTGTCCCCCGGGAGGCGCAAAGCGACTGCCTTGACCAGCGCGTTCACCACCGCAGTCGTGCGCGATGGCGTGCTTACGCCACCCGATATGCCGAGAACCGAAATTCTTGCCACTTCGTCGATCTCCTGTTCCGCCAAGGGGATGGCCGCTTACTAAGTCGGGATCGGACGATATTCGACAAAATCTATAGAGATAAGGCATTATCTTCCGATTTTCCCGGACCGGGGAGAAAATCGGCGTGCTGACGCGTCATTAGCATTAGCTATAACATCCGATTGGCGGCAAACCGCGAGGGCAGACCGGCCAGGCTTGATCGTGGCGATCGGCGCTCCGTCCGGCCACTCCTTCGCCGCCGATCAGCAATGCCGAGCGGTCGGAAGTGGTAAGAATTTGACACTTAGTACGGGTGCGGAATGGCGCGCTCGCCCGCAAGCTGCTCGTCATTCTCAATGCAAAAGCACGCGATGCCCGCAAAGAGTTCGCAAATGCAACTTGGCACTCCAGATAGTCGCTCATCTCGATGTGGTTCGGCGGAGGCGACGCCGGCAAGATCGTCTTCATCGCGCTGGCGGCGTTCCAGCCGCTTGATCAACACCTGGCAGGGCGTGTCCGGGATCCCGCGCAGCTATCGCGAGCTTGCCGACGTGCTGACCTTCGGCTGCTTCGACTTCGCCCGGATCATCGCCATTCCGGGAGCGCTGCCGCAAATCTTCATGGGCCTTCATGCCGCGCTGATCTATGCCTGGACCGCGACGGTGGGGGCCGAGCTTCTGCTCAACATCGCACCAGGGATCGGCGGGCGCATGAACGAGGGCCAGCAGCTGTTCCACATGGATCTATTGCTGCTGTGCACTCTCCTCCTCGGTGGCGTCGGCGTGGTCTTCAATGTCACCGCTTTCTGCGCTGAAGGATCCGATGAGCGGCCCTGTCGCCATTTCCGAACGGGGACGCGGCCAAAGCCGCCGAACTCGCTCGCCGCAGTGCCTGACCGCCGACATGGCTTCACGCAGCGCCTCAGGCTCGTCGACCGCAGGATGTCGCAGCCCTAGCCGGCAACTGCCCGTGTTCGGATCGTTCCAGACGACCGCATAGCTCTCCGCTCGGATGGGAGTAGTCGCATTCTCGGCCGACTTTTTATGGTGTCAGGCCGCGCAAGCAAAGACTTCGAAATTCCTCATCCAGGTATTGGGCTATCGGCCCAAGCTGTGATCTTGGCCAATTTTAAGGACGGATACGGAGCTCATAGGTTCCCGAGTTCATGAACCGTTGAGATCTTCCAGCCCGAATGGCGGCTGTCGAGACCGCCTCGACATTCATCACAAACCCAAGGGAGAAAGCCGGGGCAAAGTATCCCCTCGCCTGTCGCTGTGAAGATGATTCAGGCAATGGTGTTTCAGCCGCATGAACTCGCCCGAGGCGGTGATCTCGGTCATGCGCGGCCTCTCGAAAGGCACGGTGATTTCCTCGTGGATCCGGCCGGGCTGCGCCTGCATGACGATGATCCGATCAGCGAGCAGCAGGGCTTCGTCGATATCATGGGTGACGAATAGGATCGTCTTGCGGAATTGCTCCCAGATATCGAGCAGCAATTGCTGCATTCGAAGCCGCGTCAGCGCGTCGAGCGCTGCGAAGGGCTCGTCCATCAGCAGCAACCGTGGCTGATTGACGAGAACACGCGCGATCTCGACGCGTTGCTGCATGCCGCCGGACAGCTGGCCGGGATAGCGCCCAGCAAAGCCATTCAGACCGACGAGATCGAGCATTTTCTCCGCCTCGAGACGCCGTTGCCCGCGCTTGACGCCGCGCATCTTGAGGCCGAAAGCGACATTGTCGCGCGCGTTCTTCCACGGAAAGAGCGTGTGGTGCTGGAAAACGATACCGCGTTCCGGATGGGGGTCTTTTACGGGCTGTCCGTCGACCGAAAGGACGCCGGCAGCTGGCTTGATGTGTCCCGCCAAGGCGCCGAGCAGGGTCGACTTCCCACAGCCGGATGGCCCCAGAAGACAGACGAATTCGCCGGGAGAGACTTCGAAGCTCGCATCACTGACGGCTTCGAACGCAGTGCTGCCGCGACCGAGCCGGATCGAAACATGATTGGCTTCGATTCGGCCCGTTGCAGCGCGAAAGCTGCGCTGATGGGTGTTCATCATTTGCTGTCCTTCGTGTGCCATGGAAGAAGTGCCGCCCCTGCCGCTCGCAAGAGGGCGCTGCTTCCCATGCCGAACAGCCCGATCAGGATCATGCCGACGATGATTTCAGGATAGTTTTGCAGCGTGTAGGATTCCCAGGTGTAGTAACCGATACCGAACTGGCCGGAGATCATCTCGGCGGTAACGAGACAAAACCAGGACGTGCCCATGCCGATGACCAAGCCCGTGGCGATGTTCGGCGCGGCGCCTGGAATAATGACTTCCAACAGCATCGCGGTCCGTGTGCTCCCCAGGCTGCGCGCAGAGGCGATCAGCCTTGGATCGACGCTTTCCACGCCATGGACGGTGTTGAGCAGGATCGGAAACAATGCGCCCGTAAAGGTGATGAAAATCATCGAGAGATCCGACGACGAAAACATCAGAACCGCAAGCGGAATCCAGGCGACGGCCGGGATCGGCCGCAGGAGCTCGAGCGGGGTTTGCAGGAAATCCCCGAGCCACCGTGAGCGACCGATAACGAGGCCGAGGACGATGCCGATCACGGCGGCGATGCCAAAGCCGGCGAGAACCCTTTCCAGGCTGCTCGAGACATGGGCAAAGAACTTGGGCGAGCGCAGGAAATCCAATGCTGCCGACCCGACATCCACGGGCAACGGCACATTCTCGAACGTGACAATGCCGAGATTCAGTTTGAGGCTCGATGCCATGTGCCAGAGAATGAGGCAGGTGGCGAGAGATCCTGTCCGGCGCAACCAGCGCCCAAGGTGGAAACGCGTCATGGCCAGCCTCAATTGCTGGCCATGATCGAGGCCTTGGCGGCAGCAAAATCCAGCACCTTGCCACCATGATTGTTTGCCCATTTCTCGGCATTTTCCTTTAGCAGGAAGGCGCTGACCTCGCCGCCGTCGGCACGCACGAACCAGGCCTGATTGCCGAGCAGCTTGATGCCGCTTTCACGGTCCTGGGCATAAAATACCCGGATCGATTTGCCCTCACCTTCGACGGCCTTGAGCGCCTTGAATGCGTTTTCCGGCGACGCATAATGTCGCACGAGCGGCTCACCCTGGATCCAAATCTCGGCAACACGCTTGGGATCGCTGATCGCCTCACCGGCAGCATCCTTGGCGTTCAAAGGCAGCTGGGCGTAGTTCTTGAGCGCGGCATCGTAGCCGAGCCCAGATGCCTTGAATGCGGCCCTTATGAACCGCTCGTCGACAAAGCTGTTCACGTCGAGCGACTGGTCGGTCTTTTTCAGGACCCTCAAAGTGTCGATCGCGGTGGCGACAGCCTGGCGGTATTCCGGCTTCCAGGTTAAATCACGGGTCTGAAGCCCGAGCGGTCCATGGAACAGGTAGTCGACCTCGGCTTCGACGCCCGTCACCTTTGCGATCAGTTCACTGTATTTCTCCGGCTCCTTGGCGATCAACTGATCGGCCTCGATTGCGGCGCGAAGATAGGCAACAACGATCTCGGGATATCTTTCGGCATAGTTGGCATCGACCAGAGCACCGTGGAAAGTGGGCGTCTTTGCCTGCGATCCGTCATAGATCTTGCGTGCGAAGCCGCGCCAGGGGAAGAGTTCGGCAAATGGGACAAAATCCGCATGCGCCTCGATCTGGTTTGCCTGCAGGGCCGCGCCGGCAACTTCAGGCGCCTGGGTGATGATCTTCAAGTCGCGTTCGGCGTCCCAGCCCTGTGCCTTGACGGCACGCAGCAGCATGCCATGCGAGGTCGATGCGAATGGAACGGAGATGGTTTTGCCCTTTAGCTGCGAGAGCGACTGGATGGGCGTAGCGGTCGGCACGACAATGCCGTTGCCGCTGCCGTTCACGCTGCCGGATAGCACGGTGATGAACAAGCTCTTTCTTCCGGCCTTGATATGGGCGAGACCGTTGAACGAGCCGGGGAAATCTGCCATCACGCCGAAATCAAGCTTTCCGGCGATCTGCTCATTGGTGATCGGCGCGCCGCTCGTGAAGTTCTTCCACTGAATATCATAGGTGACGTCATTATACTTGCCGTCGTGCGGCAGGTATTTGTCGAGCAGCTTCAACTCACGGATCAGCAATCCGCCCGTGGCGGTATTGATGGTGGTGTCCTGCGTGCCGATCGCCACGCGGATGGTTTCGGCATCCGCTGCAGACGCGAAGCTGGCCGCCATAAGGGCAAGGGCAGCCAAATGTGTGCGAAAATACATGGTCCTACCTCGTGATTTGATGCCGGCATACGGCGGCTGGATTTGCCGACGCAGTGGCGATAGCCAGCCGCTGTTCCGCAAATTTATGTGCCGATCGGCTGAAGCTATAAGCAATTACTTGCACCATTTCGGAGCCGGTCTTGGATCGCGGGCATCCGGCCGGTTTTCGCACGGATTAAAAATCGTCTTTCTAAAAACAAGTGGTTAGATGCGCCGTTCGAAATTAGGGCACAAGAATCATCTACGCCAGGCCTGAAAGGCGCAACCATATTCCTTTTTTGTCTATAGAATTTATATACTGTTTACGCGTTTTCGCGATGCGCAAGGAGCCGGATATGGGCCTCGAAATGCTTTCGACCGATTTCGAAGCTGAGCGTAAAAAACATGAGCCGGTGCTCGAACTGCCCGAGCAGGTCGTTCTTCCCGGCCATCGGGCGCTCTTTCTCAGCGAAAGCGTGGAAGGGCTCGACGACGGCGCGCATTTTCTCGATACCCTGACATCAGAGGAGTGGGCGAAACTTAGGGCGCATGGCCGACGTCTCGCTTTTGCGACCCGTCAGGCGATCTTCACCCAGGGCGATAGGCACGGTGGCATTTTCATCATCGAAAGCGGCAAGGTTCACGTGTTCTACACGGCACCGTCAGGACGCGAAATCACCCTCGCCTACTGGACGGTGGGGCATTTCATTGGTGGTCCCGAAATGACCGGCGGTGGAACCCATATCTGGTCCGGAGAAGCATTGAGTGAATGCCGGATGCTGTTCATACCGGCCAATGCGTTGAAGAAGCTCGTCGTCGAGCTTCCGACTTTCGCGCTCTGTCTTCTGCAGGGGCTTGCAGCGAAGGGCAGATGCTATTCGGCGATGGCTCAGATGCTCGGCACGCGTTCGGTGATCGAACGTCTGGCGCAATTCCTGATGAATCTCGGCAACCTTCATGGCGTCCGCGATGGACGGGCAATCGTCATCAATGCCAAGGTGACGCATGACCAGATTGCGGCCATGGTCGGTTCCACACGCCAATGGGTGACGATGATGATGAAGCGCTTCCAAAAGGAAGGGCTGGTAACGGTGACGCCGCGCCATATCCGCATCGAACGCCCTCACGCGCTGAAGGAAATGGTTTCGAAGCGCACGGCCGGGTGAGGCCGCGTTTCGGCTTCCACTAACCGAGCCGCGTTAGCGCCCAGCGAACGGTCTTGCGTACGTCTGGATCGGCGTCGCCGATATGCGCCATGAGAGCATCCCGCGACGATGGATCAGCGATTTCACCGAGCGCCGCCGCAGACTCCTTGCGCAGCGAGGCCATGTCGCTCGTCAACAGCTCGGAAATCTCCCGTACCGCCGATTGCGCCTTGAGCTTGCCAAGCGCATTCAGGCATTTTTGCCGAACCTGCCAGTATTCGTCGGAAAGGCCGGCGCTCAGTCCGTCGACGGCCGAGGTCTGGCCGATACGAACGAGCGATTCGGCCGCCGCGGCCCGCACCTGCCAGTTCTCATCATCGAGGGCAGCCGTCACGGCGGCCGCTGCGGCGGGCTGGCTCGTGAAAGACAAGGCGTTGACCGCAACCGACCGAACGGTGGCATCGGCGTCGCGCGTCGCGGCGATGAGGGACGGCAAGGTCTCTTCCAGCTTCAGATAGGCGACGACGCCGAGCGCCTGTGCGCGAACATTGGCATCTTCATCCCGCATCGCCGCCAGAGCGGGGCCGAGTGCCCCACGCGAACGCAACGCTTTCAGCCCGCGAAAACCGGCAGCCCGGACGAAGGCGCGCACATGACTGACGAGCGGCAGAATGGATGCAGCGGCCGCCGGATCCTTCAGTTCAGCAAGGCTATCGGCTGCCGCCTGGGCCACCGTCAAATCCTGATCCGCCGCCAGACGGGCAAGGCCCGCAGCCCCCTCAACGGTGTCGAATTCGGACAGTGCGATCGCCAGTTGCAAACGCACGGTCGCGTCGGGGTCGGCAACGGCAGTCAGGAGATGCGGCAGCACATCCGCGCTCGCCGTCTCGGCAAGGTCGATCACGGCAAGCCGTCGCACGGCCGCGTCTGCATCGTTCAGACGCTCGCCGATTTCCTCGATGTCGCCAAAATCTTCGAAGGGATCGAATGAAGGCATGTCAGCGCAACAGATACGGGATGTTGACGGTTACGGCGCCGGTCGGACAATCCTTCTCGCACGGCATGCAGTACCAGCACTCGTCGAATTTCATATAGGCTTTGCCGGTGAGATCGCTGATGCGCAGGACGTCCAGCGGGCAGACATCGACGCAGACCGTGCAGCCCTTGTCGGCGATGCATTTTGCCTCGTCCACGACCACGGGGACAGTTGTGGGTGAAAGCGCAAGCGGCATGGCTTCCTCGTCAGGCTTGATTGGAAACGCGCAGACGGTCATAGGCCGTCCGCTCCTCGTTCTCGATCGGAACGATGTAGGGTTGGATTGGCCGTTTCTCAGAAACCAAGCGGCCGTCGACCTTGCGCAGAAGCGTATGGCAAAACCAGTTGTCGTCATCCTTTTCGGGATAATCGACGCGGTTGTGATAGAGCCCCCAGCGGCTCTCCGTCCGGAAGAGCGAGGCATGGGCCGCCATGTCGGCGCAGTCGAGAATGGACGACACTTCGAGCGAACGCATCAGTTCATGTGCGTCGCGTGCGACAAGGGCGGTTTCGAGATCATCCCTGACCTCCGCAAGCCGCGCCTGGCCGATCTGCATCCTGGCCGTCACCTTGGGCGGCTGCAGATAGTCGTTGACCAGGCGTCGGGCCTTGTATTCCAGCTGGTTGGGCGGGATGCCGTCCTCGCGCCGCGTCGGTGCCAACACCCGCTCGCGCTCCGCCTGAACGAACTCGCTGTCGAAATCCGCAAGGTTGGTTTCCGGCGCGACTTCGGCAGCGTGCTCGCCGGCGACGGCTCCATTGGTGAAGGCGCCGAGCATATAGTTGTGTGGCACGCTCGCCATGTCGCCCGCGGCATAGAGGCCCGGCACCGTGGTCCGGGCGAATTCATCGACGAAAACGCCCGACGCGCTGTGACCCGAACAGAAGCCGATTTCGGAAATGTGCATTTCGATCATCTTTTCGCGGTAATCGGTGCCCCGCGCCTTATGGAAACTGCCACGCGACGGGCGCTCGACGTTGTGCAGGATCTCTTCGATCTCGCCGACCGTGTCGGCATGAAGGTGGTTGAGCTTTAGGAACACTGGCCCCTTGCCCGATTGTAGTTCGTTGTAGAATTCCTGCATCATCTGTCCCGACCAATAGTCGCTTTCGATGAAGCGATTGCCTTCACTGTTGGCGGTATAGGCTCCGAAGGGGCCGGCGACGTAGGCGCAAGCCGGACCGTTGTAGTCCTTGATCAGCGGATTGATCTGATAGCATTCGAGATTCGCGAGCGCGGCACCCGCGTGATAGGCCATGGCATAACCATCACCGGAATTGGTCGGATTCTCATAGGTTCCGAAGAGATAGCCGGAATGCGGCAATCCGAGCCGGCCCGCCGCGCCCATGCACAGGATCACGGTCTTGGCGCGCAGCACGAGGAATTCAGCCGTGCGCGTGTTCACAGCAGTGGCGCCCGCGATCCTGCCGTCGTTGGCGGTCAACAGGCGCGTTGCTATGAAACGGTTGGAGACCAATATCCTTTCGCGCCTGATCTGCCGGTAGAGCGCCTTCTTGACGGTATCGCCATTCGGCATCGGCAGCACGTAGGTTCCGAGATGGTGGACCTTCTTCAGGTCAAAATCGCCATTGGCGTTCTTCTGGAAGCGGATGCCGAAACGGTCGAGTTCCTGGATGATGTCGTAGCAGCGCGAGGCATATTTGAAGACCGGCGCCTGATCGACTATGCCGTCATTGGCAATGGTGATCTCCTTGGTGTATTGCTCGGGCGTCGCATATCCCGGGACGACAGCGTTGTTCAGCCCGTCCATGCCCATGCAGATAGCTCCGGAACGCTTCACATTGGCCTTTTCGAGCAGGACGACATTCAGAGCGGGATTTTTCTGCTTCGCCTTGAGCGCCGCCATGGGTCCGGCCGTGCCGCCGCCGATCACCAGCACATCGCAGGTGACTTCCGACAGCCCTTCGACAAAATTATCCATTCTCGTTCCTCAAGCCTGAGAATTCGGCGATTTCGCGCAAATAGCTCCAGGGATAGATGCCCCGGTCATGACCGTCGGAGAAAACCAGCCGTATGGCATATGAACCGATCGCCTCTGCGTTCGTCACGGTGACGGTCTCGAACGAACGGGCCTTACCCTCGACGTCCGCCCGGACCTGCTGTGCCGCCCGGCTGCGCGCTCGCAACACGGACGCCGGGATGAGCGAGACCGCACCGTCATCCCACGTAACGGAGAGAAGGCTGCGCGGGGAATTGATCTTGAGTTCAAGAGGTATCACGACGTTCCCTGATGGCTCGCCCCATCTTAGGGAACAGCGGAACATCTACACGCAATAAATTGCCTGCGTCCAGCATGCCTATTGAAACCGGGGTAAATCGGGGCGGAACAAGAGCTGTTCCAATCTGGATGTGTTGCAACGTTTTGATTACCGGCGCTATGGCAAGACCCCTTCGACATTTTCGGAGGATTAGATGTTCAAGGGCCGCCAATTCGACCAGTCAGTGATCCTTTTCCGTGCGCTGGTACCTGTCCTACAATCTCAGCCTGCGTGATCTTGAGGAGATGATGGCCGAGCGGGGGATGGCCGTCGACCCACACGACCATTCACCGATTGACCGTTCGTTTCGCACCCGCTACTGCTGGAGCATTTCAACCGGCGCGAGCGTAGCGTGACCGGGAAGTGGGCCGTCGACGAGACGTACATCAAAGTCCGCGGCCAGTGGATGTATCTTTACCGCGCCATCGACAGTGTCGGCGATACAGACGAATTCTGGTTCAGCGAGCAGCGTGACCTGCCCTCGGCCAAACAGTTCTTCAGAAAAGCGCTGGCACGTCATGGCCGTCCCGACCGCGTCGTCGTCGATGGTCAACCAGACCAACCAGGAAAGGCTATCGTTTCCTGCGACATCACAAATCGCTTGCAGGATCGTTCCCAGCGTCGGCTGAAGCCGATCCGGATCTGCAAGAGTAAATACCTGAATAACCGGATCGAACAGGACCATCGGCGCATCAAGCGCCGCATTCGGTCAATGCTCGGCTTCAAATCACCAGCATCAGCCGCGATCATCCTAAACGGAATCGAAATGGTTCACATGATGCGTAAGCAACAGGCGAGGTTCGCCTTCATTCCGAATCCATCCCTGGCCGAGCAGTTCCAAATCCTTGCCGCGTGATTGGCCTCGTGTCAGACCTATCTGCACTCCCATTCAGCCGTTGCAACAAAACCAGTTCGTCTCCTCGCGCTGCAGATAACCCTCATACTGCAGCTTCTCCGCGTAGGTGAGCAGGTTTGGATCGACCCTGGTGGCGCCGATCGCGGCACGGATCGAACGCATCGACTTCCGGACGGCATGGAGGAAAGCCGCGCTCGCATTCTCCATGAGATGCGGATCGGCGACCTGAACCGCTTTGGGCAACGCCTCGCCGTCGCACTGGAGTCATCACGCGCCATTCAGGCACGTTCGGCGTTGTCCGATACCCGACAATGTCGGGTACGCAACGTAACAGAACCTGATCAATCAGATGTTTTTAAATGCTTTCTGCTTTGGCACGGTACATGCAAGGCTATCCGCAAAACGAGTATGTACTGAGGAGAAGTCTCCCATGGCCACGAAAAACCGCTGGCGAAGGTTTCCACCACCGATCTTACCGCTTCAGAAAACGCTACCAAGATTATCGCTCAGGACTTCTGCCCTCGATTCCATCGAAAAAGTACTCCGGAAAAGAATCCCGTTTCGATCCTATCATCGTTAAATCGTGAGTGTGCGATGCGACCGACGAAATGAAACCTGGACATGAGATCTGGTGCGCAGGCTGTCAATCGGCGTTACCGGAACCCTGGTCGACATCCAGACCTGTTAGAGTGGATGCTCCTCCCGACGACATCGCGATGGGCCAATGTATCTTCCAGGTCGCCGATTACAGCATCATGACCTTTTCCAGGGGAGCTCAAAAGCCATCTGAGGTCGATGGGCATGAATTCCGACTTATGCCACCTCCCAAGGCGTACCGGACCGGCAGCGAACTCAGTCTCCTGCCGGGCATTCGGTTTTAGGGTGGATGTGCCGCTGGCGTTCAGACCTCACCGTATTTTGTTGGTCGCCTGCTGCCAATACGCTGCCGTTGCGTAGTGACGGGTTTTTTCAAAAGACTTCGCCTTAGAAGTTCAAACGAAACCGCCAATTGATGGAAATTGAGACGTCAGAGCGATGTCGCGTCGCCTAAAATCTCGTGCTTGAGGAGACGAAAGTGAACACTTCCAAACCTCTCCTAGGAAACGTGGGCATGGACAAAGACGTGTCCCCTCATCTCGCCCTGCCCTCTAACCCTGTCCTGCTCGGCGGCGAGAACCGCTCCGGCACCACTCTGCTCAGTGTCCTGCTCGACTCGCACCACGACCTGGTCGTCGGCCCGGAGATCGATTTCACCGAACCTATTAACCTCGGCCCGCACATTCTCGCGGTGTGCGACCTGATGGATGCCCGCGACTCGCGACTCGCCGGTAGGACGAAGGACACCGTTGACCCTGAGTGGTACGACGGCGGGCACTTCGTTGTGCAGTGCGAGCGTTTCGGTCTCGACCGCGACGATGTACGGAGCCTGGTGATCAGCCTGATGGCCGAGCGCGGTACCGATCTGTCCGCCTTGGAGGACCGCTGCCTGCTCATCAACTCCATCGGCGAATTCCGGCGTGAACAGACGGGAGCCCGACGATGGGGGCTGAAGCTTCAGCGGAGGATCCAGGACATCGGCACGTACGCCGCTATCTGGCCACAAGCGCACTTCATCCACATCATCCGCGACGGCCGCGACCTGACTGCCTCCCATTTCAAGACCGTCCCCGACTGGGGCTACCGGACCGTCGCGGAAGCCGCGCGCGGCTGGCTGGAGGTCGTCACCCGGCCCCGCCATGCTGCGCCCGACGGCCGCTATCTGGAAGTGCGGTATGAGGATCTGGTCACCCGCCCCCGCGACACTGTCGAGCGGATGCTGGGCCACCTCGGCCTGCCATGGGACGATGCGGTCCTGCACCACGCGGAGCACGAGCACGCATTGTTCGACAACCCCTGGGGCCATCCCGCAGCGGAGGCCGCGGGTAAGCCGCTGTATACCGGGCGTAACGGACGGTACCTGCAGGACCTCACGCCCGGGGAGATCGAGGAATTCGAGCGGATCGCCGGGAAGGAACTGGAACACCTAGGCTACGACCTGTCGATGCCGGATCCGGAAAGCGCGGGGTGACGCCGTCGGCACACGAAGCGCTCCGGCGACGCCTGCCCCGCAGCTTCTACCCTCTTCTCGCGACCGGCCGGCGCTCCTCGTGCACCCATCGTTTCCGCTCCTCCCAGATAAGGCGCGCCATATCATGAAGTTCACTGACATACCATCACTCGGTCTGTCTCCGGGCGGTCTCACCGTCTGGCGGGCTTGCGCTACGCCGATGTCCGACACCACCTGGGCAGCCGACCTACGGCGGGCGTCTCACGTGCAGGAAGCGCACATCACATACGCACTCGAGGCGGCCGGTGAGGGTCCCCTGCCACCGTCCTGGCTGGGCTGCGCCTTCGATCTGCCCGCCGAACTCGATGCGGACGCCTTCGCCACTGCGCTGCGCGGCTGGACAAACCACCACGAAGCACTGCGCAGCCAACTCAATCTGTCCCCTCGCTGCACACCGGCCGGCGCCATGAGCATCCACCCAAGTGCGGCGCGGGACTTCACCGACGGCCGGAAGCTGGCGCGGTATCTGGAGGAACTGTTCGACAGCGAAACCGGCCCCCTCGGCTGGCCCGGGTATATCTGTGCCACCATCAGCCGCCCAGAAGCAACCACCGCCTGTCTCGCCGCCGACCACACCCTGACGGACGGTTACTCCGTTCGCCTAACCGCTTATGAGATCCACACTCTGTACGCCGCAGCACTCGCCGCCGCCAACGGCAAGCCCGCCCCACCTCCCCTTCCCCCCACGGCCAGTTACCTCGATTTCGCGGAGGCCGAACGGACCGCCGCCGACGCGCTGACAGCGGCCCACGAATCGATCGTCCACTGGCGGCAGTTCCTAACCGAAGCCGGCGGCCGCCTGCCGGAGTTCCCTGTACCGGGTAGCGACGTGAGCGGCAGCCCCGCCGCCCAGCCAGGCGGATACACCGAGCTTGTCGACGCATCCACCGGGCACGCCTTTGATCGAGTCTGCCGCGCGGCCGGGGGCGCCTCTTTCTCCGGACTGCTCGCCTGCCTGGCCAAGGTCGGCCACGAAATCACCGGCTCGGGCGAATTCCGTACCATGGCCCCCTTCCACACCCGGACGGGTCCCTCGCGGTCCTCCATCGGCTGGTACGTAGGTATGGGCCCCATCGCCTTCCCCTTAAGCGCAACCGACTCGTTCGCTGAGGCGGCGCGCTCCGCGGTCTCCGGCCTCGACGGCGTGAAGGACCTGGTCCAGATACCCACACCCCGAGTGGAGGAGCTCCTCGGCCGACCCCTCCGCGACCCCTTCAAGTTTCGTACAGTGACCTTCGTCGCACCCCGGTGCCCGCGACTGGAACACTTGGCGGATTGTCATCCTCCGCGGCCGCAGCACCGACCCGGACGACGTGTACCTCTGGATCATGCGTACCTACGACGGCCTCTTCGTCAACTACCGTCACCCTGCGACCGGCCCGGCAGGCGTCGCGGTCCCCCCACTACATGGCCAGTATAAAGCATCTCCTCGCCTGCATCGCGAGAACCGCTCGCTGGCCCGCTACCGCCCACCCCACAGGAGACTATTGCCCGTGACGGATATCAGACACATTGCAGCGGACTCGTGTAATTACACAAACTTCGATGCGGTTATCGTTGGCTCTGGGCCATCTGGATCGATCGTCGCCCGAACACTTGCGGAAAAGGGCTGCCATGTGGCCGTCCTGGAATATGGAGGCCTGGTTTCGCCTGGCGCCATGCTCGGGCCTCATCAAGCGGCGTACAGCAAGGCACTCACTTCCAACGGCCCCATCGATGGTAATCCTTGGACAGCGTGCTGCGTCGGCGGCGGGATGTGGTTCTACAACGCGATAACGTTCAGATACCGACAAGCAGATCTGTCGGCCTCCCAATATCTTACGACTGACATGGCGATTGATTGGCCCATTACCCTCCAGGATCTTGAACCCTACTATTCGGAGATCGAGCATCTCCTGGAGATCAGTGGCGCGAATGGGCTTCCATCGTATCCACCCAGTGCGCGTGGGTTGATGCTAACCAATGCAATGCAGGAACTCAGCATAAGATCAAAGAGCATCCCCCTGGCAATCAGGCCGCCAGGGACCAACATGGGGTGCATCAAGTGTTCCGCTTGCGATGAACTGGTGTGCCCTACGGATGCGAGAGCATCAGTGCTTGCAAGAAACATTTTGGATGACTCCGCCCTGCCAGGAACGATCTCGGTTCTATACGGCTGTTTCGTCAACCGGATCGAAATGCGGAACCACGGTCGGGCTGAAGCCCTTGAGTGCTATGTGCCGCTCTCGTCGGAACTGATCCGGGTCCCAGTTGAAAGGGTCATCGTGTGCGCAAACGCGATACAATCAGCGGCATTGATGCTTCGGTCAAAGAGTGGGCATGCACTTAAGGGAATAGGAAACGAATCCGGCCTCGTTGGGCGAGGCCTCTCATTCAAGATTAGCGGCTACTCCGTCGGCTACATGGAGCCGGCCGATCGCGGCTCCGGTGCATGTGCTCCGCACTGGGGACCGCATGCGACCGTTTATACCGATGAGTTCTACGAACATAACGACGTGCCATGCAGATTTGGCGGCCTCATTTATGAAGCGAATTTCCCCTCGCCGGATGAGAACGTCGGCCTTGTGCGCCTGCACTACATAGCTGGAGAAGAGCCATGGTCGCACAATCGCGTCGTGCTTGACGAGGCTGTTGACCAGTACGGTATCCGTTACATCCGTTTCGAATACCGAAACTCGGAAAATGACCGTGCGCGAATGAATTTTCTCGCCGACCGCGCGGATGACATTCTGCGCCACCTTGGCGCATTCCGCATCGAGCGAGAGCCATCTTTCCATGGAAAAGGCGGCTGCCACCTGCACGGCACGATGCGCGCCGGATGTGATCCGAGGACCTCGGTCGTCGACAGCTGCGGCAGGGTCCATGGGTTCACCAACATCCATGTCATGGATGGCTCCGTTATGAACTTCGCGGGGAACAGCAATCCGACACACACAATCATGGCCAACGCCAGGCGAATGGCCATGTCACTCAAGTAAAGGGTAACCGAGATGCTCGATCCTGGAGCTGCCGGACATTTGGCCGAATGGGAGCGTGACACCCCATCATCCATCATATTCCGCTCCGCCAATGGCGCGATGGCGGAGGATATCAACGGCAAGATCTATCTGGATATGACGTCCTGCAGCGGGGCTTCGCCCTTGGGCAGCAATGACCCAGTGTTCAAGGCCAGGCTTGCGCAGGCGATGGAGCAGGAAACTGATATTCTGCCATCGCCGGTGGGTGAGCAACGCCAGATACTCGCCGGGAAAATCGCGGAGATGTTCCCAAGCAATCCCAGAGTGTTCTTTCTGAGGACCGGATCTTGTGCAACGGAAGCGGCGGTTCGGATCGCCCGGCACCGAACTGGCCGGCCGGTCATGCTGACGGCTGGCTTCCACGGATGGCACGACATCTTTCAACAGCTCCCCTGGTCGGACAATCCGCCGGCCAAGGATCAACACATCCAGGATTTCCAATACGACCTCGATATCCTGGAGCAGCAGCTGGTCGGGAACGAGGGGAGAGTCGCGGGAATTTTCGTCACGCCTGAGCCGTCGATCTTTCCTCCGGAATTGCTCCAGGAAATCTCCAGGATGGCAAGCCTGCATGGAGTGTTGCTCATCATTGATGAGGTTCTATGCGGACTTCGTTACGCCAAGGGTGGCTACTGCCGAAAACACGGTGTGGGAGCCGACCTCATCACATTGGCCAAGGGGATCGCACAAGGCATTGGCCTTTCCGCGGTCGTCGGCACCGCCGATGCCATGGTGGGAGCCGACAGGGCCTATCTGGGCAATACCTATCTGCGCGAGAACCGGGCCTTTGTGGCCGGCAACCTGACCCAGGAAATCTTTGAAGAAGCAGAAATTGCTGCTCGCATCGCCGAGAGCGGCTTAGCGCTCAAGAGGCAGTTTCAGACCTCGTTCGAGCGTAGCGAAATACCGGCGCGCGTACTCGGAAGCGATACCATGTTCAGAATCGTTCTGCCCTCGCAAAAGCATGGAAGGGTCTTCGCGCAGAGGTGTCTGCAGCACGGTATCTACACGGGCTACCCAGGGACATACATGAGCAATGCGTCCATGGACGGTGCATTTTTCGCAGCTTTGCAGCCGGCACTGGAGCGAGCACTCTCAGACTACCGCAAGGACGAGGACATGACTGCACAGGTCACTGACGCATCCATGGTCGAATACTGCGCGGAGGCGTTCCACACCACAGCGAGAGCATGTCTTTCCAACAAGCATCATTGGGCCTGATACGGGGAGGAAAGCCGTGAAAGATCAAACGAAAACCGCAACCGTCAATGTTCAGCTCGAAGATTATGATCACGTGGCCTTCGATCTGGACGGAACCCTTGTGGATTCGGAGGCTGTGGTCGAAAGCGCACTCCGTCGATGGGCACGGGAGGAACGGATCTCTCCGGATTACGCAATGCGGATGTCGGCCGCCCGCCGGGACGTCGACCTGGTGGCGGCGGTCGCGCCCGGTCTCTCGCCAGAACGCGAAGCCGCTCGCATTGCGGATTATGAGATCCAAGCGATGGGACTGTTGGAACCGATCCATTGCGCCGTAGAGTTCTATAGCTCGATCCCCGCCGAACGGAGATCTATTGTCACCTCTTCGGCAAGGGTTTCGGCCCTTGCCCGCCTCAAGGCGGCTGGACTCTCCTGCCCGAGGATCATGATTGCAGCCGAGGACGTCAGTCAAGGAAAGCCGCATCCGCAACCCTATCAAACGCTGTTGCGAATGCTGCGCATCACTCCCAAAAGATGCTTGGTTTTTGAGGATTCCAGCACCGGAATTGAAGCGGCGATCGCTGCAGGCTGCGACTGCGTAGGTGTCGGCCCCAATGCCATGGGTCACCCTGACAGCAGCGGCTGGATAGAGAACTTTTGCGAGGCTCCCTTTCTAACCGGCCGCGCTGAACCTGCTTCCCAGACTGAAAGACGGCCACGAAATGAAAGTATCAACGAAACCCCGCACACCGCTGTTTGATGAGGTGCTGGTAGAAGGCTCGGTACTTGAGCATTACGAAGCGGAGCGAAACGACTATGACAAACTTCTCGATGAACTATTTCGTTCGTCCAGCGCAATTCGTGAAAAGATTGGCAGCCGTTGTATTTGGCACATAAGTTCCACCGCGTTCGGCGGTGGGGTGGCCGAAATGCTTCCACACCACATATGCCTCCTTCGGGAACTTGGTTTTGATGTGCGTTGGCTCATCTTTAAACCGAAGGAAGAGCAATTTTTTCGGTTCACCAAAGGACTTCATAATTCTCTTCACGACGCCACCGTGGCAGGCTTGAATGATCTGCTGCCCCATTATCTTGAGGCATCGAAGCAAGGCGCCGCGCAGCTGGAAAGGATCATCAGACCTGATGGCTTTCTGGTTATTCATGATCCGCAGCCACTTGGTGCAGCCGCGAAGTTCTTGGAATCTCACCCGCACCCGGCTATCTGGCGATGCCACATCGGCTATCCAAAGCGCACCCCGACAGTCGACGAAATCTGGAGGTTTCTGGGGGAATACCTCCGTCAATTCCAGCGCATTGTCCTGAGCGCAAAGGAATATGCCTTTGATACCGGTCTCCCCATAGATATCATCCAGCCATCGATCAGCCCATTCTCAAGCAAGAACCGTAACTATGAAGGGCCGGCACGCCAGACGCTGGAGAATTCGTTTTCGTTCAATGGCCAAGAATTCGAGCCCACCCCATCCCTTCAGGACATTCTCGGCTCGCGGTATTTCCTGCATGTATCCAGGTGGGATGGACTGAAAGGTATTGACCGGATCATCGCCGCTTTTGATCGCTTTGTGAAAATGGCGCTCGACGAGGCACACGATATACGCTTGGTGGTCGCGGGACCGGATCCTTTGGATGTTGCCGACGATCCTGAAGGACGCGAGTATTTCGACAAATGCGTCGTATTATGCTCTCAATTACCCAAGGAAGTGCGGCGGCGCGTGTATCTGGCCTGTATCTCGATGAAGGACCACGACGCAAATGCCGAAATTGTCGGCCGGCTGCAACAGAACGCCCATGGAGTATTTGCGCTCTCCCGCGAAGAGGGCTTCGGCCTGACAGCAACAGAGGCTCTGTTCCGAGGCAAATCCGTCGTAGTGTCGTCCGCTTTTGGTCTGAAAAGGCAGGTCGTAAATGGACTGAATGGCGTTGTCCTCGACGAGCCTGACATCGAGGACAAAGCTGCAGAAATGATGCATCACCTTGCAACCAGTTATAGTGATTTCGAGGAGATGGCCAGAACCGCGCGCCAAAACTGCCTGCGCTCGAGTACGCAAATCTCGCAAATTCCAAAGTGGTATGACTCGATCCAATCGGCTCTATCCAGCTTTGAGGAGGTGCAACCGTTCAAGCCAACAACGGTCATCTGAGCCAGGCGGCGGAATCTGGACGACCTTGCATACTGCATTGCGATAAGCCCATGGCAGCGCAAGCAGGCCGCCATAGCGCGATCGCTCCAGTAACCGGCATCTCAAGCTGTTCGAAGACTGAGAAATCAACTTCCGGCAGAACAAATCATTGATTGGTCATGCCTCCGAGAGGTAAACCACAACTTGAAATCGCCATATTGCGTTCGTATATATTTTCTGCTGAACAGGCTCGGCTCGCTCTCACCTGTGATCGAGCGCTCGGCACCTGAAGTCGACCATTTGCCACCCCAAGTGCAGCCGGGGTCCGCTCAAACAAATGATTCCAGAATTACGCTGTGCGGGTCAAGACAGGCCGCAAAGCTATTTCGGCTGAACGGTGGCAGCCTGTGCAGTTGACCGGCAGCATGATTCATGCGGCGCGTGAATCCCGAACATCGACCATGCGCCAAACCAAACAATTCCAATAAAGGAGCAAGCCGTCAGGGCTTGAAAGCAACATGAAAATAAATCAACCGAGACAGGTGACATCTTCCAGTATCCGCACGAGGGCCTAGACATTGGGGCCTGCCCGCCTGAAGACAGGCAACGCTCACGGTTCGCAAAAAAGCTATGAGCGCTATCTGGAACTTGCACATGCCCAGGCTTTGCTCGGCAACCGCGTCGAGGCACAGAATTACTACCAGCATGCAGAGCACTATTTCCGCTGCGGAGCTGTCCCGGAACCCCACAGCAGCCTGACGTGAGCGAAACGGCTGTCTTCGGCAACAACCGTCCCTTGGCTATAATGTATTAAAAGCGTCATCGACCCACCCGTCGGCTGAAAAGAGAGCATGAGGAATTGTGGGGCGAGTGACGAAGCCGGCATGACTGGGCTATTGTCCGGCCGATGATTTCGGAGGCCCCGCCGCATTTGAAACCAGCCCGCAATAAGAGTTCCGGAAGCGGGCGGCGAAATCGCAGAGGCCCCCTTCCGGTTCAGGCGGTGCACCCGACATCTGCAATTCCGGATCTGGCTGAAGGGCGTGAGCCCGATGGTGCGGCGGCGCCTGCAGGTGCCGGCAACGATGACCTTGTACCAGCTCGATGGCGTTTTCCAGGTCACCATCGGCTGGGAGAGCATTTATCTCTATCAGTTCGTTCTTTATGCTGTGCGCTATGGCTCATGGGAGACGGCAGCGCGATCTCCGGATGTCCCGCTTGGTGATCTGCGACTGCGCAAAGGCAGCCGGCTCCTCTACGAATACGACCTCAACATCCCCTGGGCGCATGACGTGCGGCTAGAAGATCGCTTCGGGGCACGGCCGGGAACAACCTTTCCGAGATGCACCGGTGGTGATGGCGATTGCCCGCCGGAGGATTGCGGTGGCCCTGAAACCTTCATGATGCAGACGGATTATGTATTGACCACGAGGTCTATGAGGACGTCGCTCTGGCGGTCGATTTCCTTAAAGAGTTTGTCGGACGAAATCGTTCTCACGCCTTGATAATCCGTGCGCGAGGCGCTGCAAAGGATCGAGGCACGCGCCTCAATGCTCGGAAGACCTTTCGAACGCCGTGACGTGAACAAACGCCTGCAGGAGCGCGAGCACCGTGAAGATCCTTATCGTGAACCAAGTCCCCGACATCGCCTCCAAGCGATGCGTCACGGACGATGTTCGCTGGTCAAGGTCGGACAAGTGCAACGCGAAACAGCTGCGCGTCTCCTTTGAGGAGATGCTCGTGCGATCAGCTCGGCACTCTGTTGCCGTTGCGGCATATCGGCTGGATAACGGCATGAGTTCCACCGTCGCAGGCAGTCAGAACTTGCCAGCTCGGTAACAGCTGTGCTGTCCAGAAACGGGGGACGCGGCATCAGGCTCGGCTGTGCACAATGCGAGCCGGGCTTTCGCCGAGCGGCGGCGTGAGGTAGATCGCATATCTGGGTTCAGAGTTCGGCAGCCCTGTCATCGGGGTGGGCCAGTCCTATCAGTTCTATGCAAATAAGCGGAGCGGGTCCATTCGCGACGTACGGACCATGGAACGGTGTGATGATCGGGCCAGCAGGCTTCCTTCACGCAAGGAACTTCTTTTCATTGGCCTTCACCTGGTCCATCTTCTGGAGACGGAAAATTTCCTCGACTGAAACAATGTCCTTGTCGACGTTGTGAATGCCGCGATCCTTAAGGATCCGCGCGAATACATCCTTCATGGCCGTCACTGACGCGCGGACCGCATGGTTGCCATAGATGACGACCGAGATTTTTCCCAAATCCTTGATCCGGGCCTCGTTCATTTGGGGATAGGCGGTCGGAATGACTACGATGCCGCCTTTGCCATTCCAGGCTCGGACAAAGCTCTCCACCTCATCCGGCGTCTTCTGCTTGGAGTGGACGACGATGAGGTCGGCGCCAGCAGCTTCATACGCGGCGGCTCGATCGAGGGCCTCGTTCTCGCCGAGACCGGCGATCAAAGCCTCTGTTCGCGCAATGATCAGGAAGTTCGGATCGGAGCGTGTCGCGATCGCTGCGCGGATCTTGCCCTGGAATTCCTCGACCCGAAGCAGTTCCTGCCGGCCATCAGCCAACAGGCTCGTCACTTTGGGAAAGGTCTTGTCCTCGATAACAACTGCTGCTGCGCCTGCATGTTCGTATTGCTTCACCGCATGAATCACGTTGATCGCATTTCCGAACCCTGTATCGATATCGGCGATGATCGGCAGCGACGACTGCTCCGCCATTGCGCGCACCATCTCGAGGTGCTCTCTCATCGAGACGAGGCTGACATCGGGGAGGCCATACAAAGCCGACAGCTCAAAGCCGGACGCCCAAATGCCGTCGAACCCGGCTTCCTCGACAAGACGGGCCGACAACGGACTATGTGCGGCCATCACATGAGCGAGGCCGTTCTTCGAAATGGTGTTCTTGAGAAGCGTGCCTTGGCTCATGCTGCTTTTGTCCTGAGAAAGTTTGGTGCAAGCCGCGGTGATGCGGTCGCACGCTGTGGTAAGCTCGCTGATCGAGGAGGCGTAGGAAATGCGGATGTACGGGGAGGCTAGGAAGCCTGAACCCGGAACGACCGCGACACCCGCTTCTTCGAGCAGATACATGGCGAAGTCGGTATCGGTCGCAATCACTCTGCCCGCTTCCGTCTTCTGGCCGAGGACACCGGCGCAGTTGGCGAACAGGTAGAAGGCTCCGTCAGGGACGGTGCAGCTCAATCCCGGCGCGGCATTGAGCCTTTCAACGACCAGGTTGCGGCGCTTCTCGAACTCAGCCTTGAACTCGGGAACGTACCCTTGGTCACCTGCAATCGCTTCGATAGCCGCATATTGGGAGATCGAGCTGGTGTGCGACGTGGTCTGCCCCTGAATGACATTGATGGCCTTGATAAGCTCGATGGGCCCGGCGCCATAGCCGAGGCGCCAACCCATCCTCGCATTGGTTTTCGATACACCATTGATCGTGACCGTGCGGTTGAAAAGGTCGGGGGCAGCGCTCGCCATTGTCGCGAACCGCGCTGCTCCGTAGACTAATTTCTCGTAGATATCGTCTGACAGGATGTAGACGTGCGGATGCCGCCTCAGAACGTCGGCCAGTGCGGCAAGCTCGGTTTCGCTGTAGACGGCGCCCGTGGGATTGCTGGGCGAATTCAGCATCAGCCATTTGGTGCGGGCGGTGATCGCCTTCTCAAGCCCCTCCGGCGTCAGCTTGAAGCCGTGTGCTTCCGGGCAGTTGACGATCATGGGGTCGCCACCGGCGAGGCGCACCATATCGGGGTAAGAGACCCAGCAGGGAGCGGGGATGATGACCTCCTCGCCCGGCTCCAGACTGGCAAAGAGCGCATTGAGGACGACCTGTTTGGCCCCGCAGCCGACCGTGACGTGGTCGATCGAATAGTTGAGGCCATTTTCCCGCGCCAGTTTGTCTCGAATTGCTTCTCTTAACGGTGCCACTCCGGCCACCGCCTTGTATCGGGTTCGACCATCACGGATTGCCTGGATACCGGCTTCAACGATATTGAGGGGGTGTCGAAGTCGGGCTCGCCCTGACTGAGGGTAATGACCTGATGGCCTTGCGCCTTGAGCGCGGCCGCTTGAGCCGTCATCGCCTTCGTTTCGGATGGACGAATGGATTTGAGGCGGCTTGAAACGAGTGGCATGGACAACTTCAGGAGTGGGGGCGTACATGGCGGACGTGATCCTGACCGGCGCCACAGGGCCATGGCACGACACATGGGCAATATGTCCATGAAGTCTGCGAAAATGCGGATTGGGCAAATCCATATATCGAATCTATCGATGCAACAGTCGCATTATTCGATCCGGCTGGATTCCGCGATCAAAGCCTCCTTGCGGCAAAGGCGCACCAGCCAACGACAGAAAGCACGCGCAAGTTCCGGGTTATTGCTCCGGTCCACAGCATATGCTCGATACTGCATTCCACTTGGTGTGCGCGAATTTGGAACGACCTTGAGCAAACCGTTACGCACCAGGTCGCCTACCACGATCTCAGGCGCGACAAGCAGGCACTTGCCAGTGATGACGGCGGGCAGCGCCATATAGTGGTGATCGTATCGCGCCCCCGGCTTGATGTCGTCAGAAGTCAAATCATGGGCCTTCAGCCAGGCAGGCAGGATGTCGGGGCGAGAGGTAATCGTGAGGATCGGCAAGGACTTGGCGGTTGCCATGCCTTTTCCAGCTATGTGACTGGGAGCGCCGACGCAGACAAGATGTTCACGATAAACTTCCCAGTGGTCCGATGGTTCGACGAGAGCGAGGTCACGCGTAATCAGAACATCAAAACCATCTGTCGAAGATGGCAGCGACAGGGAACTCATCACGTCGATGACAGCACCACCCATCTCGGTGGAGAATTCCTGGAGATTCGGGATCAGGAACGTATAGGCGAAAGTTGGCAGGGACGAATTGACGACGATCCGATTGATCTCGCGGCGCTCTCGTCGGCGCATTCTTCGCGCCGTGAATGAGATATGATCGAGAGGTTCGGCTACTGAACTGGCGAAGAGCCGTCCGAAATCGGTCAGCTCGGTGTATCTGCCCTGTCGTTTGATCAGCCCGGCGCCGAGATAATCTTCGAGGACCGCGAGATACCTGCTGACCGAACTCTGTGTGGTGCCGAGCGCCTCGGCTGCCTTGGTCACGCTCCTTTCTCGCGCGATCATAGCGAACGCCCTGATCGCGTTCAGGGGCACATCGCCGACCTCTGATCCCATTTTTAGTCACTCCATGGTGTGAAGCCCATCCATCGAATAGTGGCGGTGCTGAATCGTATTATTAAATATATGTCACAGATTTGTTACGTCAGACCGATACGCCCCGCTGCAACGAAGAATGAAGTTGTGTCTGCAGGGTCGGTCCCCATGAAAATTCTTGTTGTGAGCTTTGATGGGCTACGCCCCGATCTGATCAGTCCCGAACTCACCCCTAACATAGAGCGGGTGCAAAGAAGCGGTACGACGTTGTCTCGCCATCGAACGGTCTATCCGAGCGAGACGCGGGTTGCATTTCCGAGCTTGGTTACAGGGGCGACATCCAGCAAGCACGGAATGGTGGGCAACAAGTATGTCGATCGAAAAGCTGTACCGCAGCTCTATGTTGACACTGCCGATGCGCGCCTCATCGAGCAATTGAACCGCGAAAGCAATGGCGGTCTGATGACTGCGCCGACGCTGGGTGAGATCCTTCACAAAGCCGGAAAGAGTCTGGCGGTCCTTACTACCAATACCCCTGGGACGACCCGGCTATTCAACCACCTGGCCGAAGCTTTCGGTCATCTCCGGTTTTCGGGACATTTCCGTGAAGCCTGTTCACCGAATGATTTGCTTGACCAGGCAAAGGCCCATCTCGGTCCCCTGCCGCCCGCTCCACCGCAAGGCCAGCCGGATACCGATGGGCAAGTCTGGATCACGTCCGCTTTTCTCGATTTTGTCTGGCCGACGCTGGAGCCTGATGTAACGATAATTTCCTATGGGGAGCCCGATACGACTTCGCATTTCCATGGAACCGGGGCAGCCGCCACCCGAGAAATCATCTCCTTTTGCGATGCACAGTTCGGTCGCGTGCTCGACTGGTGGGAAGCGGATGGGAGGGCCGCCGGCGTTCAGATCATCATCGCTTCCGATCATGGCCATATCACCGCACATAGCCGCGTCTCGGTCATCGAAGAACTGAAGGCTGACGGCTTCACCCCGGGCCCGGCGCCAGAGGCTGGTGTGGACCTGGTGGTCGTTCCCGGCCAGGTCGGCGCGTTTTACCTAGCCGATCGCTCTGAAAACAATCTAGGCCGTGTCGTTGAGGCCCTGACCGAACGGCCCTGGTGTGGGCCGATCTTCACCGCCCCTCGAAACGCCGTCGAAGGCATGGCTCGCGGCAGTTTCGCCAGCAGTCTGGTCTTTGCCGACCATGAGCGGGCGCCTGACGTGTATTTCTCGTTCAGGTCCGACGACATTGTCGATGAGTTCGGGCTGGTGGGCAGAACCTGGTACGACAATGCGCGGCGTCCCGGCCTTGGCGTGCATGGCGGGCTGCATCCGAAAGAGCTTGCCGCGGTCGGCATCGTGGCAGGTACGGCATTCCGGGATCCAGGACAGAATTCAGACATTCCATCGGGCATCTGCGACTTCGCGCCCACCGTTCTTCATCTCCTGGGAGTCCTGATTCCTGTGTCGATGACGGGAAGAGTGCTGAGGGAAGTACTCCAAAACGCCGCCGACCTGCCTGCCATCAGATTGGAGCCGGAGGTGTTCGAAACTGGTCTCAATGGTTACCGGCAGATCCTCCGGCGCATTTGTGTGGATCAGACAACTTACCTGGAAGGCGGCTCGGTAGCCTCCTCCGACCTTTCGGAGGCTGCTGAGTAATGAGCGGGATCGTCATCGACAATCTGAGAAAGTCTTTCGGGCCGACATCTGTCTTAAGCGACATTTCGCTTGAGATCGCGGATGGCGAGTTTCTGACGCTGCTAGGTCCATCGGGCTGTGGGAAGTCGACGCTGCTGCGCATCCTCGCAGGCCTCGAGGTGCAGAGCGGCGGTTCGATCGCGATCGGTGATCGCGTGGTCGACGGGGTGCGCCCGAAGCGGCGTGACGTGGCGATGGTGTTCCAGTCCTATGCCCTCTACCCGCACATGACAATCGCGCAGAACATGGCATTGCCCTTGCGCATGCGGCGGCTGTCCGCTTGGCAGCGGTTGCCGCTGCTGGGTCGATTCATGCCGAGAACGACCGCGAGGGTCGCGGAGATCGAGCGGGACGTCACCCGCACCGCCAAGGCGCTCGGTATCGGTCATCTGCTTGCGAGGAAGCCAGGCCAGCTTTCGGGTGGCCAGCGCCAGCGTGTCGCGGTCGGCCGCGCGATGGTCCGCGATCCGGCGGTCTTCCTGATGGATGAACCGCTCTCTAATCTCGACGCCAAGCTGCGCGTCCAGATGCGCGCCGAGATCAAGGAACTGCATAACCGGCTGGGCACGACCTTCGTCTATGTGACCCATGACCAAGCGGAAGCGATGACGCTTTCAGACCGTGTCGCGGTGATGTTAGACGGTGAACTGCTGCAGGTCGCGCCGCCGCATGACATCTATGCCGATCCTGACGATCGCCGTGTCGCGGAGTTCATCGGGTTGCCCAAGATCAACATGCTGGAAGGCGTGGTGCGCGAGGACGGCAGGGTCGCGGTGGCGACGATCGCCGTGCCAATCGGCGAAGGACTCCCCGTCGGCGCGGTCGTCACGATAGGCATTCGGCCGGAAATGTTCGATCTGGCAACGCCGGGTGATAGCTTTTCACTCTCGGGAACGGTGCGCCTCGTCGAGCATATGGGCTCGGACCTGTTCGTCCATCTGGATATTGGCGGGCAGCGAGAACCGCTTGTAGCGCGTCTCGATGCGAGCCGAGCGCCAGCCATTGCCGGCGCGCACTCATTGTCCGTCCGCTTCGATCCAAAGCGGGCACTGCTCTTCGCGGCGGATGGTAAGCGCCTTCGCCAGCGTTCGAACAGCTCGGTCCCGGCCGGAGCGGTCCGCGAGATTGTTTCATGAGCAGCAGCGCAAGTTTCACCAGCACGCGGAGTCAGCACCTGCTGATATCGACCCGCGCCCCGTCAGAGCACAATCCTCGGGCGCTGCGTCGGCGCGCGCTATCGGAGACGTTCACGTCCTATATGCTGGCCGCGCCCGCACTGGTCCTGCTGGTCGCGTTGTTCTTCTTGCCGGTGCTTGCAGTTTTCGCGGTCGCACTCACCAACTGGCATTTTGGCGCGCGGACCTTATCCTTTGTCGGAGTCGACAATTTCGAGCAGGTCTTCGCCGATGACGGCTTTCGAGCATCCCTGATCAACACGCTCGTTTATGTGGCGACCGTGGTGCCCGGGACGATCGTGTTCGGTCTGGGGATCGCGCTGCTTATCGAGAGCGGAAAGAGTCTCCGCGCATTCTATCGGGCGATCCACTTCGTGCCTTATATGGCGACGCTTGCGGCAATGGCGATTGCGTGGGAGGCGCTGCTTCATCCGACGATCGGCCTCGTCAATCAGTCGCTCGCGTCGCTCGGGCTGCCGACGTCGAACTGGCTGCGCGACGAGAACACTGTCCTGCCGGTGCTGGCTGTCATTGGCATCTGGCAAAACCTTGGTTTCGCGATGGTGCTATTTCTCGCGGGGCTGAAGGCGATCCCTCAGGACCTCTACGACGCGGCCGACATCGACGGCGCTGATCTCTGGCTCGATCGCCTGCGGACGGTGACGCTGCCGATGCTTGGCCCTGTCTCGATGTTCGTCTTCATCGTGGTGGCGCTGCGGGCGTTCGAGACGTTCGACACGGTCGAGGTCCTCACCCAGGGCGGTCCCGGCCACGCCTCGGAGATGCTGCTGTTCACCCTCTATCGCGAGAGCTTTGTCTATCTACGGACCGGCTATGGGGCTTCCGTCGCGGTCGTGTTCCTCATCATCGTCGTTGCGCTGACGCTGCTCCAGGCGCGCGTCATGGACAAGAGGGTTCATTACCAATGAGCATTCACGTGCCGATGCGCCCAGCCCTTTTCCTGCGCCATGCCGTCTTGTTGATGACTAGCGCGATCATTCTCTTGCCGTTTATCTGGATGGTCAGCCTGTCGATCAAGCCGCCCGGCGAGATGTTCGGGGACCATTTCTCGTTCCTGCCGACCCAATTCTATGGGGTCGAAAACTATACGCAGGCGCTGACCCGCGTGCCACTGCTGCGTTACATGTTGAACGGCGTCATCGTCTGCACAGCAATCCTGACCCTTCAGATCCTGGTGTGCGCGCCGATGGCCTACGTCCTCGCGAAGATGCGCTTCCCCGGCCGCGAGCTGATCTTTGCCCTCGTGCTGATTGCGCTCCTCCTGCCCCATGAGGTGCTGGCGCTGCCGCTTTTCATCTTCGCATCGAAGGTGGGCATCCTGAACAGCTACGCCGCCCTCGTTCTTCCCTATATCGTCTCGCCGTTCGGCATCTTCCTGTTCCGCCAGTTCTTCAAAGCGATCCCGGACGACGTCGTCCACGCCGCGCGATTGGACGGCCTGTCGGAGTTCGCGATCATCTGGAAGATCATGGTGCCGATGACGATGCCGGCGGTCGTTGCGTTCAGCATCTTCTCGGTGGTCGGACATTGGAACAGTCTCTTCTGGCCGCTCATCGCAGTGAATGACGCCAGCCTGCTGCCACCGCCTGTCGGGATCATCGCTTTCAAGAATCAGGACGTGGGGGTCGACTATGGACCGCTGATGGCTGCTGCAACCATCGTCGTCCTGCCGCTGATCGTCGCGTTTCTATCCTCGCAGCGCCTGTTCATCGAAAGCATTACAAGAGGTGCCATCAAATAAAGGGCCGTCTTGCCGACAGTGACCGGGCGAAGAACTCGCATCATTAGCGGGCGATAACGCCACCAGCAGCACCATCCGTTTCTTATCGGGCGTCCGTCCTCGGGGTCCGCTCGATCCTTCATGCCTGCCGATGTTCAAAAACCATAAGGAGTTCAATCATGGCATCATTCTTCAAGCGAAATCTCTCCTATTCCCGTGCCCTTAAGGATAAACTGCGGACCGGCGACGTAGCGACGATGGTCCATTCTAGCCATTCGTCGCCCGGCCTGGTCGAGAAGCTGGCCGAATGCGGCTTCGATGCTGTGCTGATCGACTGCGAACATGGCGCGATCGGCCCGGAGCGGGCTGAGGAAATGGCGCGTGCCGCCAACCTGTCCGGCATCGTATCGATCCTGCGCCCGGAAGACCCGTCACCGTGGATGGTGACCAAATATCTGGAATGCGGCGTTGATGGTCTGATGATCCCACTTGTGTCCGACGCGACCGTTGCGAAAGCCATTGTCGATCGGTTCCGTTTCTCCGCCCCGTTCGATCATCAGGACCGCGTGCTGATCCTGATGATCGAAACGATCGAAGCCGTGCGGAATCTGGAAGAGATCATGGCAGTCGATGGCGTCGACGCCTATCTCGTCGCGCCCGGCGATCTGGCGCTGACAATCGGCGAAACCCCCATCACCTACCGCTGGCAAAAGGGTGATAAGCCGAAGGCCGTCGCCGACGCCGTAGATGGCGCGATCAACACCATCGTAGGCAGCGGTCGGGCGTGCGGGACCTTGGTCAACCATGACGACGTGGCCGAGTTCATGGGCAAGGGCGTTCGCCTGTTCTACGATCATGCAAATCATATGCTCGCCCATGGCGCCAGCGACTTCCATCGTCGCATCGAGAGCGCTCGGCGCGCGAGCAAATGACGCGGTTCGGCCGGATCGACGCGACCGGGGCCGTCGCTAGATCCGGCTGATAGTTGGCCCACCCAGTCGATATCAGATCAACTCCAAGCCTCTCGAAAGGTAGAGCGATGTTTTCTCGCCTCGCAACCACAGCAATATTGGGCTTTGGCCTTATGTCTGGCGCTGCTTCAGCCGCGCCTATCACGCTCCAGGTGGACGCGACCCCGTCCATCTTCGCCGAGATGTTCCAGAACCTGGTCAAGGCTTTCGAAGTCGAGAACCCGGATGTGAAGATCAATCTCGATCTCACGCAGCGCGATCAGACCGACGCGATCCAAAGCGTGCTTCGGAAGGGGCTTGTCGGCCAGCTTCCCGATATCTCGTTTCAGAGCTTCAACTATCTGAAGCTGCTTGACGATCAGGGCTATGTCGCGCCGGTCGGCGACTTCATCAAGAGCGATACGAGCTGGAGCACCGATTTCTCGCCGTCCGTCACTCAGGCAACCACGATCAACGGCAAGGTGCTGGGCCTGAGCATCGCCTTTTCCTTCCCGGTCGTCTTCTACAACAAGGAGCTGGTTGCCGAGGCGCAGAACGGCGACGGCACGCTTCCCGGCACCTGGGATGGCATCTTGGGCGTCGCCAAGGCGATCCAGCAACGGCATCCGGACGTGCTCGGTGCTTACACGCGCTACAATTCGTTCGTCGGGCAGGGCTTTATCCTGAGCCAGGGCGCGGAAGTCGGCAATGCCGCCGGGACGGAGGTCGCGTTCGCCAACGACGCCGGTCGCCACGCCTTTGATCTGTTCCGCCAGTTTGGCGAAGCCGGTCAAGCAAAGGTCGACATGACGGACGAGCAGGCGCGTCAGGCATTCTCCGGCGGAAAGATCGCGATCCTCGTCGACTCCAGCAGCAGCCTGGAGAGCTTCCAGCGCGCGGCGCAGGGGCATTTCGAGATCGGGACGATCCGCTTCCCGTTCGCGAACGACAGCGGCAAGATTCCGACGGCGGGCATCGCAGTCCTTCTCCACGCCCGCGATGACGATCGCGCGAAGGCCGCGTGGCGCTTCATGCGCTTTGTCTCGAGCCCGAAGGCGCAAGTCATTGTCGGCAAAAGCACGGGCTATGTGCCGGCGAACAATGTGGCGGTGGAAACGGCCGACCTGCTCGGCCAATATTATAAGGACCGCCCGGCCATGTCGGCGGCGCTTGACTCGATCGCCTATGCTGCCCCCTGGTACGCATTCAACGGCACGGGTGCGGCGCGTATCGACCAGTTGTTACTGGACTCGGCACGCCAAGTGGTGACGCTTCGTCAGTCGCCGGCCGATGCGGTCGCCGATCTGCAGAACAAGATCCCGGGCATGGTGGGCGAGTAACCCTGCTCGTGCGCCGAACTAGCGCAGCATCTGGTCGAGCCGGCGTGGGAGATCGCGCCGGCTCTCCCCACCCCAGCAATGGGCGTCCCACTGGAGATTTTATGTCCGATGCCTTCGATATCGGCGGCCGCGAAGTCCGGCCTGCGAGCGTCTGAATTCATTGTCGAGGGCGAAGGTGTTTCCGCGCTCGCCTATTTTCGCGAGGGCGCGGCGTCGTTGCCGCTAATTGTCGGCCTGCCTGGCGCGGGCCATCTCGCGCGGGTCTATTACGGCCATGATGGCGCCCGCTCGACGGACTTTCTCGATCATTGGCTTGAGGAACGCGGGTTCGGCTTGCTCGCGCTCTCCTATCCATCGGACCACCCTGTCTTCCCGCGGCCCGACGTGGCGCTGACGACGACGATGTGGGCTGCGGCCGCCGCGACCATCACTGCCGATATAATCGCCAAGCGCAGCCTGCCGCCCGACGTACTTCTCATGGGCTGGAGCATGGCGGGTCGCGCGAGCCGCGCGTTCACGCGCGCCGCTGAAAGCCATGGTCTTGCTGTCAGGGGTTTCATCTCGCTGGCCGCGACCCCGCCGCTGCCGCGGTTGGCGGACAGGCCGCCTCAGGGCCAGCCTTTCACCGAGGACGGCCTTTGGAAGACCGACGGGCGGCTCGGCGACGCGCAGCCGCAGCACGAACTATACCTGAACGACATTCATTGGAGGAACGGCGGCAGGGAATATGACCTCATTGCCGCGGCGGACTATTTTGGGGCCTACACGACAAACACGCCGATCCTGCTGCGGGGCGAACCGGAGCAGGGCAGTGGTCTTTCCGGAAATAGTCTCGTGGAAACCATCACTGATCTGGGGTCGTTCGATTTCTCGGGCTATCCGATCACCGGGGCCATCATACCGACGTCTCCCTTGGACGCGCGGCACGTGGTGACCGATCAGGCGACTTGGGCCTTCTTGAACAGCCAGAAGCTCTATTCCATTTACGAAGCTCTGGCGCGAGCCGGTGCCAGCATCGGCAGCGACAACGTATGGAACAGCATCCTGGATGTGAAGTTCGCGATGGAGACCACGCTGTCCTGTTCGGTCGAAGGCGGCCATTTCTTCTTCATCGGTCGCGAAGGCGCCATGCAAACCGCTGCCCATATATCGCGCCTCTCGGCGGCATTGGACGCAATTCGATCGCGTCTCCAAGCCTTGGGCGGAGCATCCTCATCCCCGCCGCCGTGCTAACAGCACCTCCGCATTTCCGCGCTCGATGAAGCTGCCTGCCGGCGACATCGCGAGCAAATGCGAACGCATTCCCAATTCGAATTCGCTGCGTCGATCGCCGAGAACGCCCGGGCAAGCTTTGGACGTGGAAAGGATATATCCCATGAGCGAGTCGATATCCCAGCGATGCTCGTAGCTGAAATTCTGCCGCTCGACATTGCGGAAAGCGGAGCGCCGAAGAATAGCTTCGTTCGACTCCGCCAATGTCGGCCTGATGCCGTCCTTGCCTGCGGGGAAATGGCCGCCCCAGAAGTCTTCGATGTAGCGGAGCTGCTCCGAGAACCAGTCACGCGGCTCGCAATTCGTCCGGACGCGCGAGATGATCGCGATAGCGCCTTGGTCGGAGACTTTCGCGCTCAGCTTCGCGAGCACCGTTTCCCGATCCATCCAATGGAACGCCCCGGCGATGGTAACTAACGAAAAGCTACCGAGCTCGGGCAGAAGCTCCTCGGAACGACCCGACAGAAATGATATGTTGGCGGCGTCGTTTGCCTCCGCGAGCCGGCGGGCTTCCGCGATCATGCCGCTGTCTGGATCCACCGCGACGACGTGTCGTGCGAATTTCGAGAGCGGGACAGCGAACTGGCCGGTCCCGCATCCGAGGTCCAACAGGTCGTCGGCGGACGGGTCGACAAGATAATTGCCGGCCAGGAATTCGAACATCGTCGCCGGATAATCGGCCTGATATCGGGCAAAATAATAGGCTGCGCCTTCGAACAGGTCGTCGGGTGCGGGTGCCACTGACTGATGCTGCGTCATCGACGGGGTCTCCTTGTCAACAGCCGGGGAGCGAATTCAATTTCCATCGTCCGGCGGGGTCACGCGGAACGTCCAGGCCCGGGTCCTCCAGCCTGTCCGCAGGACGTCTCGTGTATAAGCGCGCGCGGCGATGGTCTGAAGAAGATCGCGCCATGCCTGCGGCCCGATCTGGCTGGGCACGTAATGTGCGCCTCGCCATGTCGCCATAAAGGTTTCGACGGACATCTCGTGCCAATCCGTCCGTTCACAGTAGAGATAGGGCCGAAAGTGCCCGGACTGCTCGACGGGCCGGATCGCCGCTTCGGTGTCGGTGAAGGTGTGGCGGACCGCTGGGCATGCTTCTCGTATCAACTGGTCTATCTCGCGCTGAAAGGCATCCAACCGGATGTCGCGAGGATTCCAGAGGACGGTGAGAAACCCGCCCGCCTTGAGAATCCGACTGCATTCCTCGAGCGCTTTTATTGCATCGACGAACTGGAGAGCGTTGCCGATCAGGATCCAGCTTGCGGTGTTGTCCGGCAAGCCCGTGGCCTCGGCATATCCGTCGCGCCATTGAAATGCGCCATCGCGGTTCAGGCGACGCGCTTCCCGCCGCATCTCGGCCTCTGGCTCGATCGCGTAGCCGCCAAGACCAAGCGAAGCGAGGGTCGCGGTCAGATTGCCGGTTCCGGCGCATAGGTCGACGACGAAATCGGCGAATCCTTTGTCGGCAATCTCCAGCTTAAGCGTGTGGAGCAACGTTGGTGCATGCGCGGGGCGTTGCGCATAGTCCTGGGGCGTGGCGCTGAAGTTGCCCCAATCAACGGCGGTCGCTGTCACGGCGTCTCCTCCTCGAAGTTCAGCGGTCTTTGCTTGGCGCAAGCGCGAACGCGCATGATCGTCGGCTTCATCGCGCTGATCCTCGTGACCAGCCAAGGAAGGTCTTGGAAACGATCGACAAGCCTGTCTTCAGCTCGGCACCCGTGTCGGGTCCTGTCAGGGAAATGCGGACGGCATTCGGGATATCGGCATCGTCAACCGAGAACAGGTCGGCCGGCCGGATGAGGACTGCGCGCTGTTCGAGCGCCGTGGCAAACGCTTGCCTCGGCAGCTCCGCAGGCAATGGCATCCAGATGTGGAGGGCGCCGTCTTTGGTGACATAAGCTATGTCCGCGAGCACCTCGGCCGCGAGTTGATGTCGCTTCGCGATCTCTGCTGCCATCGCCATGGCAATTCCGGTTGCGGCTTCGCTCTCGATCCACTGCGCGACGATGAGCGCCGACAGCGAGTTGGGGAACCAGGAGGATAGTCTTCGGACCGGTTCCGTCACGCGGGCGGCGCTTAGCGCCGAAGGTGCCACGAGATAGGCCATTCGCAACCCCATCGCGAGGCATTTGGACACGCTCATGCAGTACCAGGTGATGTCGGGTGCGATCGCTGCGATCGGCGGCGGCGCATCGCGGTGGAGAAATCCAAGGACATCGTCTTCGATGATCGCCACGCCATGTCTGCGGCAGACGTCCACGATGGATTGCCGCCGGCCGATGCCCATGACGGCCGTGGTCGGATTGTGGACGGTGGGATTGCAGAACAGGATCCGCGGGCCGGGTAAATCCGCGAAGGCTTCTTCCAACGCTTCGGGAATCATCCCCTCTTCATCCAGGGCCACGCCCCGTAACCTGAGCCCTGCTCGGTTGCCGATTTGGCGCAGCACGGCATAGGTTAGCGATTCGGTGACGAGCGCGGCGCCGCTCGGCACAAGGGCTGAGAAGAGTAGGCTGAGCGCGCTCTGCGTGCCATTCGTTAGGACGATCTGGGCCGGATCAAGGTCGCGTCCGAGCCGGGTCGAGAGCCATCTCGCGCCAAGCTGCGCGTCCCGATCGAAGCCGCGAATGCGATTCCGGCGAATGAGTTCGCCGCACCCATCGGTCGCCGCAAGTCTGCGGAGCGCATCCGCCAAGGCGTCGTCAAGCGCCGAGGCGTTTGCCGGTAGCGCAGTCGTCAAGTCGATGACACTCGCAGAGGAGCGCGCGTTGGCCATCACGCCATACCCACCCGAGCCAGCAGCGCCAGGGAAGTAGCTACGCAGAAGAGCGATACGAGGAGATATCCTATCCCCGCCGTCTTCGGTACTTGAAGCGGCGCGACCTGCAGACATGCGACCGCCAGCAGCGACGCGGCGAGCACGGTCGAGAAATAGGTGTCCGGGATGAATGGCCGGCACAGGAGGACAATTGCCGTCACCGGCACGGCATAGGTGGTGGGCAAGCCCGTCGACCTGCCGCCGGGCGACCCGTTCACATTGAAATAAGCCAGCCGTAGGGCGCTGGAGAGTACGAGGAGCGACGCGGTGGCGATGGTAGTCGGGGTCGCTTGGGCGATGCCGAGGATAGTAATCGCTGGAAAGATGCCCGCGCTGACAAGGTCCGCCAGCGAGTCGAGATTTTTTCCGATCTCGGCCGTTTCTGCCTGCCGTCCTTTCGTTCGCTTCGCGGCGATGCCGTCCAAATGGTCGGCCAGTAGCGCCCAGAGCGCGATGGCGGCGCCGAGTTCAGGCACGCCGAGGATGTTTTGCCCGATCGCGATCATCGAGAGCACGATGCCGCCCGCTGTTATGGCATTAGCCGGATCGAGAAGGTGCCGGATCATAGGAAAGCCTTCACCTGATGACCTCAATGTGTCCGGCCGACGCAGACCGCAGTGCCGGCTTGGAGAACATACCCTCCGCGATGCGAAGGTCGTCGGCGGTATCGATCTCGTACCAGCGCAGATCGTCGCAGCGCGCGGCGGCCAAGGCGAGGCCGGCGTCGGCGATCAGCTGCGCGAGCATCTGCTCGGTATAGACGTTGGCGTGCCCGGCGTCGGCATAGGCATCGAGAGCCGGGACGATCTTGTCTCGCAGCGTTTGAGCTGAGAACCGCAAAAGGTTCATGGTCTTGAACAAGGGCGGGCCGGGCCGGCGCAGATCGGCAGCGGTCTGCTTCATCCGCACCTCGTGGATCGCGCCGCCCTCGTCGATCACCACAGCGGACCCCTCCATCAATTCGGTGAAGGGCGCGACCGCGGCGACGTCCGGTGCTGGATGCCACGCGAGCCGTTCGAGCGCGGCACGCTCGAAAAAGACGTCGCCCTCCAAAAGGAAGAGGTCGCCCGCGAGCAAGGCCTCGCGCGCCAGCCAGAGCGACCAGGCGCTCCCGGTCGTCGCGAAGACGGTCGACTCGACATAGCGGATTTGCAGCCCGCCGAACTGGCCGCCACAGGCATATTCGATCGCGTCCTTGCGATAGCCGACCACGATCGTCACCTCGCGGACGCCGAGCGCATCGAGATGGGCGAGCGCGTTGTGCAGGATCGCGACGCCGTTCACCTCGACCAGCGGCTTGGGCCGGTAGTCAGTAAAGGGCCGGAGTCGCGATCCATAGCCGGCGGCGAGGATGACGGCCTGCTGCGGAATGTTGGGCTTCGGCATCACGGTCTCCGGCATCATGCGATCACCAGCATCTGGACGAGGCGGTCCAGGCCGACCGCGAGCTGGTCGGGCGGCACGCCGTAGGAGAGGCGGACGCCGAAGGGGTCGCCAAAGGCGCTGCCGGAGACCGCGGCGACGCCATGCTCTGCGAGAAGCCGGTGGGCGAAGCGATCCGCGATCATGGCATTGTGGACGGGATTGTCGCCCGCGACCTGATTGGAGAGATCGAGGTAGAAGTAGAACCCGCCCTGCGCCGCCGGGGCAGGCACCGACGCCAGGCTCGACAGGATGTCGAGGCCGCGTCGCCGCGCCGCGGTCAGTTGGGACCGCAGCTGCGCTTCGTATGTTCCGTCATTGCGCTCGAGGTGGCTCAGCACCGCGTGCTGCGCGATGACGTTGGGATTCGACGTCGTGTGCGACTGCAGCGCCTTCACCGCACTGACCAGTTCCTTGGGCGCCGCCAGATAGCCGATCCGCCATCCAGTCAGGGCAAGAGTCTTCGAGAAGGAGTTGATGATGATAGTGCGCGGCCGCACCTCCGGCACCAGCGAGACGATCGGATGATGGATGTGCGGATCATGCGCGAATGCGCCATAGCACTCATCGAAGATCAGCCACAGATCCTTCGCGATGGCCAGCTCCGCGAGAGCCTGGAGTGTCTCACGGTCATAGACGGATCCGGTGGGATTGTTCGGCGTGTTCACGACGATCGCGCGCGTCCGCGGCGTGATCACGCGCTCGATGTCGCTGGGCCGCGGCACATAGGCGCTATCGCGGGTGTCGACAAAGACGGGTATGCCGCCGGCGATCAGCAGCTGGGCGGGGAAGGTGGTCCAGTAGGGGACCGGGACGATGACTTCGTCGCCTGGGTTGACCAGTACCATGGCCGTGTTGAACAGCGCCTGCTTGGCGCCGATCGTCACCGCGATCTCGTCGGCCTGCCAGACCTGGCTGGTTTCGAGAGAGATCTTCCGTGCCAGCGCCTCGCGCAACTCCATCAAGCCGATCGTGTCGGTGTAGCGGTTCAGACCTTGTTGAATGGCCTCGATCGCTCCGTCCCGGATCGTTGGTGCCAGATCGCTCCAGATTTCGCCGGCCGTGAGATCCACAATCTCCATCCCGGCATCGGCGGCAGCCTTCGCCGCGGCGCGGGCGGCCGCTGTGCCCGACGATTTGAACAAGTTTGTCCGTGACGCTAACATGCGCGTCTCCATCCTTTTCGGCAAAACCGCTTACCGCGGCTGTCCCTGGCCATTTCTCTTCTGCCGCCGAGAGCTAGCCGTAGTTCATCAGTTCGAACAGCTCGCCGAGCGTCGCGACTTCACCTTCAATACGGCAATGCTCTCTTCCTGAATGATGCGGTCGCACACGTGCCCCCCCTCCTGAGCTAATTGTCGATTGCTTAATTGGTCCGAGTCGCTCGGACGTCGCTCCGCTGTCCGCTTCGGCAGATACTGTTCTTCCGCCTGAGCCAATTCGTCGTAGCCGATCAGCCTGAACAGCTCGTCGAGGCCGGCAACCTGGTCCTCGATCCCGGCGATGCTTTCTTCCGACCGAATGCGACCGCAGGTGTCACGCATGCCGGCGATCGCCGCCCGCATCGAATGGTTGGCCCAGATGACGGTCGAAATGCCGGCGTCACGATAAACCGAAGCCGGCGTTTTGTAGTATTTAGTGGGGACGATGACGGTCGGCAGTCTGTTGCTCCATCCCTTGGTGAAGCTCAGGATCTCGTCTGCGACGGTTTTGCGGGAGTGGATGAGGATTGCGTCAGCGCCTGCTTCTGCATAAGCGTCAGCACGGGACAGCGCTTCATCAAGACTGTGACCGGCGATCAGCGCCTCGATCCGCGCGACGACGACGAAATCTGGTCCCGTAGTGTCTTTCACGGCCTTGAGCCGGCCGCAGAACTCGTCAATGTCAGCGAGCAGATGCCGGTCACCGACGAAGGAGTTCATTTTCGGGAACCTCTTGTCTTCAAGACAGATGCCGCTGGCGCCGCGTTGCTCAAGCTTCCGCGCAACCAAGCGAGCATTGTTGAAATTTCCGAAGCCGCTGTCACCGTCGACAAGAACAGGGATGTTCGTCGCATCGACCATGCGCTCGACGACGTCGACGACTTGCGTCCAGCTCGCTTCGTTGGCGTCCCGATAGCCAAGCACCGAGGCGATGGAAAGACCAGAGGCCCAGAGCCCTCGAAAGCCGGCACGCTCGGCAATCGCTGCCGAAAGCCCATCATGGGCTTCCATCAAAAATGTCAGTTCCTTCGAAAGAATAAGCTCGCGAAGCGTCGTCGATGGCACCGTCACCGACACGACTTCCGCCCCGAACGAAATCGCCTTGCTCATTGTATGACCTCCTCCATAAACTCAGAGCCAATGAACCTCGGTGAAACGGGACGATTACTCATCGTCGCCCTGACCTCGCTCCAAACAAGTCCTTTGGCCTACAGATGCGCAATGGTCGTGAGATTCGCTGGAAGCGGCTCTGGGCCGGAGCGCACGTTACAGCTCAAGCAGCAAGAGCCATGCCAGCTAAAAAGCCGTTGTTATTGCAATAGGTTGACTTTGCGCAGCTGATTCCGTTTGTTAGCCACGATACAATTCTGTTGGGATCGCGACGGTGGACAAGCTATGTCACCGTGCGAGGGTGGCAGGTGCCGTAAAGGGGCCCGGTGCTCCCGCGCCGATTCCAAAACCTTTTGCTCTTCGCCCGTTCCCTCTTCCGTCTTGACTAGTACGAGCCTACGGCCTGTCTCACTGCCGCGTCAGCACTCGTCACTGACGAGTTCTAATCAGAAAGACGTTCCAGAATCCCTCGCCGTGAGGGGTAAGAACAAGATCAGTGCGAAATCGTACGTTTAGCCTCAGAAAGGGCTCCGAGATCGGTGTTCGTTCTTAAATCGTGCTCTAAGAAGCTTTTTCCAGCCTAGAAACACATATTCGGTGCAGGCGGCAAACCACGAAAAACGTTCAGGATTTTGGCTCGCGTATGATTTCGCACTGATCTTGTTCTGACCCCCTCTTGTTTCAGCCGTGTGACCGCACGGTCGAGATAGACCGTGTTCCAATGCACGATCGCGCTGACGACGAGATTGAGGCCGGATACACGGAAGGGCTGACTTTCGAATGATCTGTCGCGGATCTCGCCACGCTCATGGAAGAACACCGCGCGCTTGAGTTTGTGAGCCGCCTCGCCCTTGTTGAGACCAGCTTGGCACCGCCTGCGCAATGCCGGCTTGAATACCACTCGATCATGAACAGGGACCGTTCGATCCGACCGAGTTCGCGTAGCGCCCTTGCAAGTTGGCTTTCCTTCGGTGATGCCGAGAGCTTCTTCAGGATAGCGAGGGCACAATTGCGCGAGTGATGATCGATGCAGCCAGATGCAGCAAGTCGTCCCAAGGTCGAGGATCAGGGTAGTGTTGATCGGTACCCCGATGTATTTCGACAGTTGTTCCCACCCCTGATAGCGGAAACTGGCTTCTCTGCCCCGAGCCGCACAATCCGATGGTGCAGGCCGCAGAGTGTCGAGGAAAGCCCCTGCCATTTCGTGTGCCCGAAAGTGCGGACGGGGCGGCTTGGGCAATTTGCCAGTGCAGCCTGAACCTCAAATTGAAAGCGAGCGGAGCGCGAGCGGCGCCGGAGTACCTTCACGTCCCGCATGTGATCGACCGTAATGGGAAGGAGGTGCCAGCCATGCCATGAACGGGCATCGCAATGATCGAGACCGAGATCGTCCTTGGCGCGCTGGAAACACTCTTCGATCGTCCAGCGCAGCCCGGCAGCGCCGGCCAGATCGATCAGTCCCGCCTCGGCAGGTGCAAACACCAGATAATAGCTGAGGGCAGAGGGATCGGATCGGCTTTTGCGGATGAGAACATAGCGGGCATAGCCTTCGTCCACGACATCGGGCAGAGCAATGCGTGTCCAGTTACCTGGATATTCTCCCTGCCTCCGTATAGATGCGAACCGGTGAGAGGGATTCCTGGTCCTGAGCAGATGCCGTGGCTGCGCAACTGAAGAGGATCGGCAGAACGAACGCGATGGTTCTCATGTCAAACTTCCCTTAACGTTTTTTTGGGTCGACTGATGGTACTGACTGAAGCCGGTGGTCAGGTCATCACCGCCAGCTGGCGCTTGGCGTCTGCGGGTCAGTTCCGGGAGAGGGCGAAATGGCGGCAGTCCTTCGCGAAGAGCTATACGGATAGCCCGCTGGAGATCATGCTTTACCCGCCGCGTGCTCGTCTTCGTACTCCAGCGGGAGCCCACCCCTCGTTCGACAGTTGCAGCGCGTGAAGGTAATTGCCCGGGGTGCGCCCCTGATCAGACGTGTTGTCCGTTTAGGCGACAATCGCGCCCATCACCCTGCCCGCGCCTCACCCGATGGGCTTTGCGTTCGAAGGAGGTTCATTCTGCCCGCCTTCTCCGTCAACACGCGCAAATAGCCGCCGGAGGAATTGATATGCTGCAGCGTAGTCGACAATGTCCTGGGAAGCTCTTCGCGACAACCGCCGGCGACGAGTGCCGGCTGTCATGAAGGCAGGCTGCGACATCTGCGCCATCGGCCATCACGGATATGTGCTCGGGGACGTCGACCTGTCGCCGGCAGAAGCACCACCATATCCGTGAACCCGGCTTTGACTGGCTTGACAAACGTCGTGGGACCCGTCGCCGTCCGAGCCGGCCTGAACCCAATTCTGTTTCGTTATGACGTGAGTTTGGTGGGTCTTCCAAGCGCCGATTTGGCCGGGTAGGGTTTGCAGGGGGACGAACAACCGGATGAACAAACGGATGATGCTGGAAACTGCGCGTTTGTTGGGGATTTAGCCCGACCGTCGACAGGAAAGTCGCCCTGGTCGAAGGCTTTCTGAAGGGCAAGAGTTTCGCCGACCTGGCGCAGGAACATAGCCTATCGAAAACGAGGGTGCGCCAAATCATCGAGAAGGCTGATCGGCTCGTGGGCGGCGGTATCCTGACCAAGACTGAACCGTCCAAGGCCTCGCCTCGATCCGATTTCATGGTCGCCTATCCGTATGTGTGGAACCTGGCCGAGATGCACCGGCTTGGTAGCGTCACGCCGCATCATTTCTTTGCGGAGTTGGAACGCGCCGGATCGCTGGAGCGGCTGGTTGACAAAATGAGGCGGTTGCCGAGAAGCACACCAACAACAACACGTGAGCTGACGCGCCTCGTGTGGCTAAGGGAGAGGGGCGAGAGCCCATGGCCTGCAATGAAGCGATCAAGCGTTGCGATCGTGGAACCAAGCTGCCCGGCCGACCATCCGGAGCGCGGCCTTCAATGCCAGCTCGCCTTGGAACCGGCCTTGCAGGAATTGGCTCAGCGCGCAGCGGAATCCGGCTGGACCGAGGACGAGATAGCCTACGCGCTCCTCGAGCGCGCCGGCGCGCGCCTCACTGAATGCCAGCGGCACTTTTGAACGACGGATGGCGCAACATGCCGTCGCCGGTACGGCCGCCATAGGCGATGTCGACCTAACGACAGGCTGAACCCATCGCGCGCCGGGATAGGCGTTCCTCGGCAGTGCCTTGGCGAACGGCGCATTAGGCCTGACGATGGTGTCTAGCGCGGCTGAAAGCTCGGTGGCCGTTTTCCAGCTCCAGCCCGTAACGACTTTGCCGGAACGGATCAGCTCATCGCCGCGCAACCGGTGTCGATTATGTCGCCGATGACGGCCTTGCGCCAATGCCGGATGCTTCCGCCGCAATGACAGCAAAGCCGGCGCAGCTAGAGGCCGAGACCGCCGATGCAGACATATTTGGTGTCGAGATAATCCTCGATGCCCTGATGTCCGCCTTCCTTGCCGAGGCCCGATTCCTTGACGCCGCCGAACGGCGCCCAAACCGACGCCCAGAAGCTNCAGTTCCTCGACCTTCTCGACTGCCTTCTCGTCGATCAGCGGCCCCTGCTGCACGCCGTCATCGAGGCCGGAACCAACCTTCAGCCCGTCGCTGGCGGCGGCGAGATTTTCGACGAACTTGTCGTAGACACCAGCCTGGACCAGGAAGCGGTTGGTGCAGACGCAGGTCTGGCCGGAATTGCGGTATTTGGCGGTGATCGCGCCGGCGACGGCGCGCTCGATATCGGCGTCGTCGAAGACCAGGAATGGCGCGTTGCCACCAAGTTCCATCNGACCAGGAAGCGATTGGTGCAGACGCAGGTCTGGCCGGAATTGCGGTATTTGGCGGTGATCGCGCCGGCGACGGCGCGCTCGATATCGGCGTCGTCGAAGACCAGGAACGGCGCGTTGCCGCCAAGTTCCATCGACACCTTCTTGACGGTGACGGACGACTTCTGGATCAGGATCTTGCCGACCTCGGTCGAGCCGGTGAAGGTGATCTTCTTGACCAGCGGGTTGGCGCAGATCTCGTCGCCGATCTCGCCGGCGGCGCCGGTCAAGATGTTGATGACGCCCTTGGGGAAGCCGACTTCCTCGGCGAGCGCGCCCCAGGCGAGGCCGGAATAAGGCGTCTGCGACGCCGGTTTGACGACCGCGGTGCAGCCGGCGGCAAGTGCTGGGCCGAGCTTGCGGGCCAGCATCGAGGACGGGAAATTCCACGGCGTGATGGCGGCGATGACCCCGACCGGCTCCTTGGTCACCAGGATGCGGCGGTCCGCCCAAGGCGACGGCACGACATCGCCATAGGTGCGGCGGCCTTCTTCGGCGAACCACAATATGTACGAGGCCGCCGAACCGATCTCGCCCTTCGATTCGAACAGCGACTTGCCCTGCTCGATGGTCAGCAGCTCGGCCAGCACATCCTGGTTGTCCATCATGGCGTCATGCAGCTTGCGCAACAGCTTCGAGCGCTCGAGCGCGGTGGTCTTGCGCCATGTCTGGAAGGCGGCGTCGGCAGCTTCGATGGCGCGGCGCGTCTCGACCTTGCCCGACTTCGGCACGGTGCCGATCTTGAGGCGGGTGGCCGGATTGTTGACGTCGACCGTCTGACCGCTGTCGGCCTGCACCCACTCGCCGTTGATGAGATTGGCCTGGCGCATGAAATGGCTGGTTTTCTGAAGCATGGTCTAGCCTCCGTTCGGCGCGCTGACGGGCCGCTATCTGGATTTCCTTGACGGGCGTGCGCACTGGCATCGATGCCGGCACGCCTGGAGCCACTGCTCTTTACCTAGGGCAAGCCCCGCAATCAATCGCAAGATGGCATATAGGGTTTGGGCCAGCACAAGGCGAGGCCGATTTGCGCTCCCGTTGTTGCTTGAGGATGTGGGACCGGACTGGTGGCTCCCGAGAACCGGAACGGAGCGTAACGTTTGGGTATATGAGTACCGGAAGCACCAGGAAACCGCCCTTCGCAGGCATCAATATCGATCATACCTATCCAAACACGTGGACCACCACCGTCAGCCAAAAGGCCGTGGTGACGACCGCGCAGGCGGTGGCGATGGTCATCTGGTTCGATGCCAGCGCCTGGCCGGTGTTGAACTGCGTCGCAATCAGGTAGGAATTCACCCCGGATGGCAGCGCGGCGGCCACGACCGCGACTTTCGCCGACAGCGGCGGCAGGCCAAGCAGCCAGACCAGGCCGAGCGCGACGGCCGGCATCAGCATCAGCTTCAGCGCCGACAGCGCCAGCGCCGGCCGCACATTGCCGGAGATGCCGAAACGGCACAGGCCCAGCCCCATGGCAAACAGCGCGACCGGTCCGGCGATGTTGGCCAGCGCATCGACCAGCCGGACGGCCAGCGCCGGCAATGGCAGGCCGGTAATACGCCACACCCATCCGGCCAGGATGCCGATGATCAGCGGATTGGAGAGCAACTTTCGAAAGAAGCGCCGGATGATGCGCAGCGGATGCACATGCTCGTCGCCGCGGCCAAAGATCTCAAACAGGATGATCGATGCCATGATCATCGTCGGCAGATGCACGGAAATCAGCAGCGACAGCACTTCGAATCCACTTGGCCCGAATGTGCCGAGGAAGAACGGGATGCCGAGCAGGACGAGGTTGGAAAAAGCCGACGACACGCCGCCGACGACCCCGGCACGCGCGTCGCGCCCGAACACCCGGGTGATGACCAGGTGGCCTGCGGCCCACGTCACTGCGGCAGCCGTAAAATAGGCGCCCCAGAACAACCAGGGCGCGGTGCCATGGAAATCGGCGTTGACCATGGTGCGGAACAGTAGCAGCGGCATCGCCACCCCGACGGCGAATTCGGCGATGGCCCCACCCGCCTCGGCCTTCAGATAGCCGGTGAGCCCGGCCAGATAGCCGAGCGCGACAAGGCCGAAGACAAAAAGGACGGTTTCGATGAGTGGGGACATTTTTCCCCTGATAGGCGAGCCGGGATCTGAGCGCAACCGCCCCGCCTTGCAAAGCGGTCCGTTCTCGCAAACAGCCGGGATAGGTGATGCCTTGTTTTTCAGCCGGCTTTGCCGTCCCTATATGCGGTCACCGGAAGCCACCTCCGGTGACCGGAAAAGGACGCCTGATGCTTCGATCTGTGCTGGCTCTATTGCTGCTCGTCATTCCCGCCGCGGCCCACGCGACCGAAGCCGGCTGGGCGCTGTTGCGCGACGGCGGACATGTGGTGCTGCTTCGCCATGCCATGGTCACCGGCACCACCGATCCGGCGAATTTCGACATCGAGAAATGCGCCACCCAAGTCAATCTCTCGGTGCGCGGCAAGCAGCAGGCCCGCAAGATCGGCGCGCTTTTCGACGCCCGCGCGGCGCCGGTCGAGCGCGTGCTGTCCAGCCGCTATTGCCGCGCCCTCGACACGGCTCGCACCGCTTTCAGAGAAGAGCCCGAACCCTTCGCTCCGCTTGACCTGCTGAAGACCGACGCCAGCGAGAAAGCCGCCCAGCTCGAGGCGATCATGAACGAGATCAGCGCCTATTCCGGCTCCGACAATGTGGTCATGGTCACCCATCTGGAGAATATCATGGCGCTCACCGGCATCTCGCCGCGCGAAGGCGAAGCCGTGATCGTCGAGCCGCAAGGCGACGGCCTGCGCGTGCTCGGCCGCGTCACTTTCTAATCTGCGCTGGAGCCAGTTGAAGCGTTCGCCAGTGGTGAAATCTAACGCTGGTACCCTAAGTGGAGTACCGGTTCCGACCCCTAGCGGAAGCTCGTTCGTTCGGCCTCGGCCGAATTTACGCAGATGACCCAAAGCGGACGTTTGCGACACCCATCAGAGATCTCGGCTTAGCGCCCCTAAAGTTCCACCCTTAGCGGCAGTTAGTTTAAGGCACCTGGCGTTAGATGTTTCACACTTGCAGCCACGCTTCGATACGGAGCTTCCATCCCTCGATCATCTGCGCGAAAGCCTCCTCCGTCAGTTCGGACAGATACGATATTCCTGCCGCGTTCAGGGCAGTGAACGTGTAGCAATCGACGCCTCCGTGCCTCCGTCAGCGGTCGGGCGGCAGGCCACCTCGACAAATCCGAAACGCGTATCCGGCGTCACCCGGACATAGCGGATGCGATGCGCCACGGGGTCCCAGTCCGTGCAGGCCCAGAGCGTGGTCTCATCACCGTGAGCGGTCCTGAAGACCATGCCCTGGCGCGTCTCCCCGTCTTGTGGATGCAGAAACTCCGGATCCCAGCCGTCCACCCACAGGGTCTCCCCAGTCGGCGTGAACAGCGGAAAGACGCGGTCGATCGGCCCCGAAAGCACGATGCTGTGGCTGCGCTCAAGATGGTTGGTCATCCCCCTCCCCGGCGATTTCCACCAGACCGTGGCTGTCCGCTGCGCCCAGCTCCATTCCGTAGATGCGCTTCAATTGGCCGATTGTTCCCAGGGTCGTCGGAGAAAACGGCGTCTGGCCTTCGAAGGCATGCAGCACGATGCCTTCGATGAGTTCACCCAGGCTCATGTCGCGATGCTCGGCCAAGGCCTTGAGCACCTTCACCAATCGTTTTTCGAGGCGAACCCCGGTCTGCACGCGTTCGATGGTGGTCATAGGATTTCCGTACCATGGTACACTGGTACATGCAATGACCAGAGATTGGATGGTTGCGGCATATCGCCGGGAGGGTCGCCAACGGCTCTTCTTGCGTTTACGGAGTGGGTATCCCATCTGCGCCCGGCGTTCAGGCCTTTTCCTGCCCGGAAAAACCGACTAGACAGCGCGCAAACACCAGCGGACAGATTCCGCCCGCAACCGAAGGAAAAGCCCTTGTCCACCACGTTCGACAAAGTCGCCAAGATCATCGCCGACACCAGTGAGATCGATATCGACACGATCACCCCTGAAAGCCACACCATCGACGATCTCGGCATCGACAGCCTCGACTTCCTCGACATCGTCTTTGCCATCGACAAGGAATTCGGCATCAAGGTGCCGCTGGAAAAGTGGACGCAGGAGGTCAATGACGGCAAGGCCTCGACCGACGATTACTTCGTCATGAAGAACCTATGCGCCAAGATCGACGCCCTGGTCATGGCAAAGAACGCCTGAAATGGCTTGTCTTCTAGCCTGACCCACAACAGCCGCCCCATGAACCCTCGCCCATGAGCTCTCACGACGTCGTCATATCAGGCATCGGCCTTGTCTCTTCGCTGGGAGAAGGCCCGGATGCGCATTGGCGCAAGCTCGTCCAGCCCGGCCTGGAGCCGGTGCTCGAAGCCGCCCGCTTCTCGCCCTACACCGTCCACCCGCTGCCGGAGATCGACTGGAACCTGCAGATCGCCAAGCGCGGCGACCAGCGGCAGATGGAAACCTGGCAGCGGCTCGGCACCTATGCCGCCGGCATGGCGCTGGACGACGCCGGCATCAAGGGCAATGACGACCTCTGCACGACGATGGACATGGTGGTGGCTGCCGGCGGCGGCGAGCGCGACGAGGCGGTCGACGCCGACATTCTCGCCGCTTCGGAAAGCCGCAACGACCGCGACGTGCTGCTCAACGAGAAACTGACCACCGAATTGCGGCCGACGCTGTTTCTGGCACAGCTTTCCAACCTGCTCGCCGGCAACATCTCGATCGTCCACAAGGTGACCGGCTCGTCGCGCACTTTCATGGGCGAGGAAGGTGCCGGCGTCGCCGCTGTCGAGACAGCCGCCGCGCGCATCCGCTCCGGCCAATCGACGCATATCCTGGTCGGCGGCGCGTTCCAAACCGAACATTCCGACATGCTGCTTGGCTATGAGTTGGCCGGCTACCTGCATCGCGGCCGCTGGAGACCGGTCTGGCAGAGACAGGGCCTGGACGGCGGCGGCGTGGTGACTGGATCAGGCAGTGCGTTTCTCGTCCTGGAACAGCGCGAGCACGCGATCAGCCGCGGGCGAAAGATCTATGCCGAACTCGGCCCGGTCGTATCCGGACGCGCCATACGCCGGCAGGGCGAGCTCGATGCCGAGATTGCCGCGCTGCTCAGCCAGGCGGCATTGCCGAACGGCGAGCTACTGACGATTTCAGGCGCTTCGGGTGCCCATGCCGCGACTGCTGCCGAGAAATCGGTGCTCGACGCCAATCCGGCGATTGCCGCACGCGGTTTTTCGACGCTGACCGGCCACATGAAGGAAGCGCAGTTTCCCTTCGCCGTGGCGCTTGCGGCACTGGCTGTCGAACGCAAGGCCGCCTACCCGGCTTTTGACGCCGCCACCGAGAAGCCGTTCAACGGCATTCCCAGGACCGTGCTTGCAACGGCGATCGGCTATCACCAATTCGAGGGCATGGCGTTGGTCAACGCCGCCTAGAGGGTTTTGGGACAAAAACATGGCCAATCTGAACGACCACATGGGCAGGCCGATCGTTGCCGTCACCGGCATCGGCGTGGTGACGTCGCTGGGCGTCGGCAAGGCCGACAATTGGGCAGCGCTCACCGCGGGCACGTCCGGCATCCATCCGATAACCCGCTTTCCGGTCGACCATCTGAACACCCGCATCTCCGGCACGGTCGATTTCCTGCCGTCGAGCTCCAAGGGCGCTTCCCTTCTTACCTACGACCTCGCCGAGATCGCCGCGCAGGAAGCCGTGGCCGAAGCCGGCCTAGATTGGGGCGATTTCGGCGGACCGCTTTTCCTTGCCTCGCCGCCGGTCGAGCTCGACTGGAGCGAGCGCTTTTCACTCTACAATTCCGACAAGCACGACGTCGGCGCCGAACGGCTGCTTCGCGTGGCGCGCGGCTTGAAGGGGCTCGATGTTTTCGAGACCACCCAGTTCGGTTCGATCGCCGACCGGCTCGCCGACCGTTTTGGCACGCGCGGCCTGCCGATCACGCTGTCGACGGCCTGCGCATCGGGCGCCACCTCGATCCAGCTCGGCGTCGAGGCGATCCGCCGCGGCGAATGCGACCGAGCGCTGTCGATCGGCGCCGACGGCTCGGCGACGGCCGAGGCGCTGATCCGTTTCTCGCTGCTTTCGGCGCTCTCCACCCACAACGACATTCCCGAAAAGGCGTCAAAACCGTTTTCGAGGGATCGCGACGGTTTTGTCCTCGCTGAGGGTTCTGGCGCGCTGGTATTGGAATCGCTGGAGGCGGCACTCGCCCGTGGTGCAAACATTCTCGGCATCCTGCGCGGATGCGGCGAGAAGGCCGACGATTTCCACCGCACCCGCTCGAAGCCGGACGGCTCGCCGGCGATCGCGGCGGTTCGCGCCGCGCTCGCCGATGCCGGCTTGGGCGAGGACGAGATCGATTATGTCAATGCCCATGGCACCTCGACGCCGGAAAACGACAAGATGGAGCATTTGTCGCTGTCGACCGTGTTCGGCGAGCGGATCGGCTCGATGCCGATCTCGTCGAACAAGTCGATGATCGGCCACACGCTGTCGGCCGCCGGCGCCGTCGAGGCGGCGTTTTCGCTGATGACCATGCGCGAAAGCGTCATCCCGCCGACCATCAATTACGACAATCCCGATCCGGCGATCGTGCTCGACGTGGTGCCGAACCAGAAGCGCAACGCCGAGGTCGGCACGGTGCTGTCGAACTCCTTCGGCTTCGGCGGCCAGAACACCTGCCTTGTCATGGCGCGGGAACCAGTCTAAGCGACCGTTCTTCGTCAACAGAACCGACAGGCCCAATGCGCGCTTTGCAACTTATCGAGGACCGCCGCCTTGAAACGGTGGACCTGCCGCTTCCGCCGCAGCCTGCGCTGGGCGAAGTGACGCTGCGCATCAAGGCCGTGGCGCTCAACCATATCGACGTCTGGGGCTGGCGCGGCATGGCCTTCGCCAAGCGCAAGCTGCCGCTGGTCGTCGGCGCCGAATCCTCGGGCGAGGTCGAGGCGGTCGGCCCCGGCGTCTCCAGCCTTGTGCCCGGGCAACTTGTATCGATCTACGGCGCGCGCACCTGCGGGCTTTGCCGCGCCTGCCGCGAAGGCCGCGACAATCTCTGCGAGCATGTTTCGGGCGTACACGGCTTCCATCTCGACGGCTTTGCGCAAGAGAAGATAAACCTGCCGGCGCGCCTGCTGGTCCCTGCCCCGCCCGGCGTGACCGACGTTGGCGCCGCGGTCGCGCCCGTCACCTTCGGCACGGTCGAGCACATGCTGTTCGACAATGCCAGGCTGCAGCCCGGCGAAACCATCCTGATCCATGCCGGCGGCTCGGGCATCGGCTCCGCCGCGATCCAGCTGGCGAAGAAGATCGGCTGCACCGTGATCACCACGGTTGGCTCGAACGACAAGATCGACAAGGCGAAGGCGCTTGGCGCCGATCACGTCATCAACTATCGCGACGACCGTTTCGAAGGCGTCGTGCGCAAGCTGACGAAGAAGAAGGGCGTCGATGTCGTCTTCGAGCATGTCGGCGCCGACACCTTTGCCGCCTCGATGCTGTGCCTGAAACGCGGCGGCCGCCTGGTGACCTGCGGCTCGACCTCGGGAGTGTCGACGCAGATCAACCTGATGCAATTGTTCCAGCAGCAGCTGAAGCTGCTCGGCTCGTTCGGCTGTCGCATGCAAAACATGGCCGACGCCATGCAGAAAATGGCGGCGGGGCTGGTTTCTCCGGTTATCGACACCGAAGTCGGCTTCGACGGCATCGAGACCGCACTGAAGCGCATGGAAGGCCGCGACGTGTTCGGCAAGATCATCCTGCGCGTCGGCTAGACCATGATGCTGCTGTCTGAAAAAACCATGGTCTAGGAATGATCGGCAACGCCTTCAAGAAGCTCCGCCGGGACTTGGCGTTCCGCTACGGCAGGCGGCTGCGCCAGTTCAACTACTGGCTGCTGGCGCGCCTCGCGATGACGATGATTTGGCTATTGCGTCTGCTGCCGGTCGACAGCGCGCTCAATTTCGCCGACCGCGCCGCCCGCCGCATTGGTCCGTGGGTGGGTCGCCACAACGTCGCCATCGCCAATCTGCGCAAGGCTTATCCGAAAAAGAGCGACAAGGAGATCCAGGCCATCGCCTCCGACATGTGGGGCAACATGGCTCGCCTTGCCGCGGAATACATCTTTCTCGATGCCCTGTTCGACTACGATCCCGCCGCGACGAAACCGGGCCGCATCGAGGTCAAGGGGGTCGAGCACTTCGTGCAAATCGCCGGCGAGCAAAAACCGCATATCATCTTCACCGGGCATCTCGGCAATTTCGAGCTGCTTCCGGTGGCGGCAGCCACTTTCGGCATGAACATCACGGCGCTGTTTCGTCCGCCCAACAACCCTTACCTTGCCGACTACATCCTCTCGACTCGCCGCTCGACCATGGGCTCGCTCCTGCCCTCCGCGACCGGCGCTTCGTTCGCGCTGGCGGCCATCCTGGAGAAAGGCGGCAATATCGGCGTGCTCGTCGACCAGAAATTCTCGAGCGGGCTCGAAACGACTTTTTTCGGCCGCCCATGCGAGAGCAACCGGGTCCTGGGCACCCTGGCGCGGCACTATGACTGCGATGTCTATCCGGCGCGCTGCGTGCGCCTGCCGGGCAACCGCTTCCGGCTCGAGATCGAGGACAAACTGACCTTGCCGCGCACCGCCGGCGGCAGTGTCGACGTCCATGGCACCACCCAGCTGCTCAACGACGTGGTCGAGCGCTGGGTGCGCGAGGATCCCGGCCAGTGGATGTGGTTCCACAAGAGATGGGAAATCAGCGGCCCGCGCGGGAAGCACAAGCGGGCGAGGAACCGCGGCGAAGCCGCCTGAGTAGAAGTGAGTGACAGCAATTATGCTATTGTTGGCAATGTTCTAATTGCGCCACCGACCCCGCCCGGTTGCCGAGGCGGGTTTTTGTTTAGTCACCGATCGCTCGGTGGCCTGTCCTGGCAAGACCAATCAGCCAACCGAGGCGGCGCCATAGCGAAGCCCATCCACCAGCAAGCCAACCATCCGTCGTGCCTGGTCGGGGCCTCCGCCATAGCGGTCTGGTGAGCAGAGCCTGGCAATCGCGAACAATAGTTCTTTCGCATCAACGTCCGAGCGAACGTCGCCCGCTTCGGTCGCGGCATCCAGCAAGGTCTGTAGCGCGGGCCGAAGTTTCTCAAGAAAATACAGCGGCAAGGACTCATATGCCGGATCGCCGGAGGAGAAGGCCGCGGCGAGTCCACGCTTGGCAGCGATAAAGTCCACGTAACGCTGCATCCATCGGGCGAGCGCTTCGCCGGGTTCATATTCGGCGGCAATGGCGGATGCAGCATTTGCGCAGGCATCCACTTCGTTACGGAAGACCGCCACGATCAGGTCCGAACGCTGCGGAAAATGCCGATAAAGCGTACCCACGCCAACGCCGGCCTTATCGGCGATCTCTCGCACCGGAGCATCGACCCCCGAAGCCGCAAACACTGCCATTGCTGCTTCGAGCAGCGCCTTGGAGTTGCGTTGCGCGTCCGCACGCACGCGCCGATCCGTCGAATTTACGGGCTCCAAGCCACCACCCCGCTCCTCCGATTTGTCGTCCATGATTTTTCCACTTGATAAACGGAACGATGTTCCGTATAAAACGGAATGCAGTTCCGATTGGGAAAATTAGCACAGCATGGCGCCGTTGCCTACACGTCGATGCAAAAAGAGGAGATCACCATGCGGGTCAAACCTATTGCCCTGGTCACTGCGGCCAACAAGGGAATCGGCCTCCAGATCGCCAGGGATCTGGCGACGCACGGCCTCACCGTGCTCGTAGGGTCGCGCAAGCTCGAGCATGCGGAGACGGCTGCAAAGAGCATCGGCGCGGATGCCCGCGCCGTCCAACTCGATGTCACGAAACAGGCCTCGATTGCCGCCGCGGCAAAGCGCATCCGTAACGAGTTCGGTCGCCTTGACGTCCTGGTGAACAATGCAGGCACTTCCGATGCGGGAAAGCAGGGCATCTCGCATGCGGCGTCCCTCGACGAGGGACGCGCAGTGTTCGAGACCAACGTGTTCGGCGTCGTCGCCGTTACGCAGGCGATGTTGCGGCTGCTTGGTGAAGCGCCGGCGGCACGCATCGCCAGCGTCGACCCGTCCAGTCCACAGCGCGCATTGTTCGGCCCTGTTTACAGCCCCTCGGAGACTGCCCTCGATGCGCCGACGCTCGCCTTCGCCATCGAATTTGAGGCCGCTGGCGCCGACGCTGCCTGCTCCGGCTTCACTTCGACGAACCTCAACAAATTCGAGGGCACCCTTACGGCCGAACGGGCCGCGTGAGCCCTTCGCCTCGCGCTCCTCGACGCGAACGGTCCGATGGGCACGTTTCCCGAGCCAGGACGGGCCGTCCGTGCGGCGGTCTCGTCCCGATTGCTGGCGCCGGGAGAGTGGCGGCGCACCTTGGCTCCGGTGCCAATCGAGCCCGCATCCTGATCTGCGATCTTGGGGCGGGTCGAGAAGGTCTATTGAGACTGGTACCGGAAAGCCGCGACAAAGGCCGCAAACGCCGGCGTTTGATTGCGCCGGCTGGGGTAGTAGAGATGATAGCCCTGGAAGGTCGGGCACCAGTCGGCAAGGACTTCCTCGAGCCGACCACTCACAACATAGGGCTGAACAAGATCCTTCGGTGCATAGACCAAACCAATGCCGTCGAGGGCCGCGTCAAGCGCCGGCGCGATATTGTTCAGGGTCAGCTGGCCGTCCACACGGACGCTGAACTCGCGTCCGCTCTTCCTGAATTCCCAGGCATATAACGCGCCTGAGCTGGGAAGCCGCAGGTTGATGCAGTTGTGGTCGGTCAAGTCCTGAGGGCTTTTCGGCGCGGCCCGACGAGCGAAATAATCGGGTGAGCCGACGACGGCATAGCCGACATCGGGACCAATGCGAACGGCCACCATGTCGCGGGCGATTGCCTCGCCAAGTCGAACACCGGCATCGAACTGACGCTCGACGATGTTGGTGAAGCCGTTGTCGACAATGAGCTCCACGTTGATGTCCGGGTAGTCTCGCAGGAACGCTGGCAGCCTGGGGCGAAAGACCAGATTGACGGCATCATCGGGGCACACGATACGGATCTGGCCCGAGGGCTGGCCGCGCAGGGCGCTGATCGCGCTGATCCCGGCGGCAATGCTTTCGAAATGCGGCTCGATGCTTTCGACGAGGCGTTCTCCGGTCGCCGTGGGCGCCACATCGCGGGTCGTGCGAGAGAGCAGACGGACGCCAAGCCGTTCCTCCATTGCCCTGATCGTATGGCTGAGGGCCGATCGGGTAACACCCAATTTGGCCGCCGCTTGCGTAAAACTGCGCTGCCGAGCGACCTCAAGGAAGGCTCGCATCTCACTGAACTCGTCACGCGGCATTGGTGAGCTCCGTTCACTACGACATGCAGATTATAGCTGCTAGTCTGACAAGACCAGCCCGGCTACCTAGTCTGTCGACGGACAGGAGCGCACGAATGGCTATCGAACTGACACTGGATGACACGCTGGCGGCTGAAGGGGCGGTAACGCCATGGGCCGCCGTCACCTGCCTGTCGCTTTTGACCTTTCTCCTGGTCGGCCTAGAATTCATGCCGGTGAGCCTGTTGACTCCGATTGCGCAGGACCTGGCCATCTCGGAAGGCCAGGCCGGACAGGCGATCGCCGTGTCGGGGCTCTTTGCCGTGATCACCAGCCTGTTCGGCAACGCGCTCCTGGCCAAGCTCGACCGGAGAACGGTCGTCCTGCTCTACACGGCAGTGCTGGTCGCATCGAGTTTGGCTATTGCCCTCGCTCCCAACTTCCTGGTTTTTCTGGCCGGACGGGCCCTGGTCGGGATCGCGATCGGCGGCTTCTGGTCGCTCTCCACGGCCATTTTGGCGCGCCTGGCCCCAGGCTCCGACCTGCCCAAGGCGATCGCCCTGCTGCAGGGCGGAACTGCATTGGCGATCGTCATCGCCGCACCGCTCGGGAGCTTCCTCGGCGAATTGATCGGGTGGCGGGGCACCTTCTTCGTCACAGTCCCAGTCGGCCTCGCGGCGCTCATCTGGCAGTTCGCCGTTCTGCCGAAGATGCCGCCGATGGAGGCCGTTTCGGTATCCAGCATGTTCCGTCTGCTGCGCAATCGGACATTCACCATCGGCATGGCCGCAACTGGGCTCGCATTCATGGGAATGAATTCGCTATCGATCTATCTGCGCCCGTTCCTTGAAAGCGTCACCGGCCTCGACGTGAACGTCCTGTCGCTGGTGCTGCTGGGCCTCGGCTTGGGAGGCCTGGCGGGACTGTCCATCGCCGGCTTTGTTCTCCGGCGAAACCTCACCGCCGTGCTGATCGGGCTGCCGAGCGCGCTTGCGCTCCTCGCGCTGCTCCTGATCGCAGTGGGACCGGTGCTTTGGGCCACGGCTTCGCTTCTGGTTCTTTGGGGGCTGTTCAACACCCCGATTCCGGCGGCGTGGGGTACATGGATGGCTCAGATCATTCCCGACGATCTTGAAGCTGGAGGCGGGCTGCAGGTCGCATTGATCCAGTTCGCCATCGCCGGCGGCGCTTCCGCGGGCGGCATGCTGTTCGACACTGCCGGCTGGTGGAGCGCCTTCCTGCTCGCCGCCGCCCTGCTAGCGGGCTCAGCCCTGCTCGCCGCTGCCGCCAGCCCTCGCGCTGCTGCGGTGCAGAACCTTTGATCGCGGAGGGACAGCGCCCGGACAGCGCCCCCCTCTGTCCTGCCGGACAGAGGGGGCGCGAAGGATCACTACAGAGCGCTTTTATTCTGAACCGCCGCATTCTTGGCTGGGCTGGGCATTGCTGCGCTGCCCGACTTCCTTACCGACGTGCCGATCGCGGAGGGTACATTGAGACAAGTGATGGCGGATTATCCCTCGCCAGAGGCGGGGATCTATGTGGTGCGGCCACCTGGCGGGATTGCGCCCAGAAAGGTGCGTGCGCTGATTGACATCCTCATCGAATGATTCGGCGCCCGTTGAGCGCAATCATTGCGACCTTCGGGTGGTGATCGCGGCGCAACGGCGAGAAAGCGCAGCCAACACCGGTCCCTTCGCCATCTCGGGCCACAATCTCGATGGACCTAGAGCGGGTGGTTTTAGCCGCATTTCTGCGACGCCAGGACTCGGTCAAAGCATTGCCTCATCGGCCGTAAGTGCATGCTCTCGCGTGCCGGAGACGATGATCTCCAGGACCTCATGCTCGTCGGTGTTTTTGATGTAGCGATCGCCCACGTTCTCGCCGCGCTTAAGCACCATCACGCGGTCGCCCACAGCGAAGATGTCAACGAGGCGGTGGGAGATGATGATCTGGGCAACGCCCTGCTTTTTCAGTTCCAGCATGGTTTCGAGCAACCGCTCGGTCGCCATCACCGAGAGATTGGCGGTCGGCTCATCGAGTATCACCACGCGCGGCTGAAAGGAGATAGCGCGGGCAATAGCCACCGATTGCTGGCGGCCGCCCGAAAGGCTCTCGACCTTTTGATAGACGGAGTTCACGTCGACCTTGAGCCGCTTCAGCACACTGTCGGCTTCCGCGTACATTTTCCGCCGATTGACGAAAAGGCCCCTGCGCGGCCAACGGCCAAGAAAGATATTCTGACCGACATCCATATTCCCGCAAAGAGCGAAATCCTGGTAGATCATCTCGATGCCGGCGTCGCGGCTTTCGTGCGGGCTCTTGAAGTGCACCGGCTGCCCGGCGACGAAGATCTCGCCGCCGGAGTCGCGCTGGTAGGCGCCGGTCAGGATCTTCATCAGCGTCGACTTGCCGGCCGAGTTGTCGCCGACGAGGCCCAGGATCTCGCCGGGATAGAGCACGAGGTCGACATTGCGGAGCGCCTGCACCGCACCGAAGGCTTTTTCGATGCCCCGCATTTCTACGATCGGTGCAGGCCTGGTCGCGTCAAGCATGGGTGGTTTCCGCCGTTCTTGTGCGCCGCGCGAGGCGCGCCCGCAGGCGGCCGAAGATGTTGGCCTGGCGCACCCAGATGTCGATCAGCACCGCCACGATCAGGATGCCACCGATGAAGACGTTGATCCAGTGCTGCGGCATGGTGAAACCCTGTACGTTGAGCTGCAGCAGCGCCCGGATCAGGGTGATCACCGCCGCCCCGGCGAGCGCCCCGATCACGGTGCCGTAGCCGCCGAAGATCGAACCGCCGCCGATGATCACCGAAGCGATGGCGTCGAGCTCGCGGAACTGGCCGGCCACCGGGTTGAAGCTGCGGAAGTAGGCGACGTTGATGATCCCGGCCATTGTCGCGCAGAGCGCCGCCAGCATGAGCGCGAAGAACCGCACCCGGTTGGTGTTGATCCCGGCATAAGCGGCGGCGCGAATGTTGCCGCCGGTCGCATAGACCTTCTGCCCGAACGGCATGTAGGCGAGCACGACGCCGGCAATGAGGGCGACCAACAGCATCCAGATGGTCTGGACGCTCACCACCTCGGCGATCGAGCGCAGCAGCCCGTCCGGCAGCGAGATGCGGTAGTGCAGCAGGATGTCGTTCACCTTGCGGCCAAGCAGGTTGTAGCCCTCGGGCCAGCCGGTGAGCTGCTGCCCGGCGACGAACCAGGCGGCGAGGCCGCGGGCGATGTAGAACATGCCGAGCGTGGCGATGAAGGCCGGCAGCTTGAAGCCGACGGTGACGATCGCGTTGACGAGGCCGGCGCACATGCCCGCCAGCAGGCCCATCGCCACGGCGGTCACGGGGTCGGCGCCGAGGACCTTGAGGAAATAGGCGGCTGTGCTGCCGGCGAGGGCAAGCACCGCCCCGACGGAGAGGTCGATATCGCCGGCGGCGATGACGTAGGTGAGCCCGATGGTGATCAGCGCAAGCTCGGTGTAGTTGAGCAAGATAGCGAAGCTGTTGGACAGGTTCCACCAGTAGTCCGGCCGGAGCGCGAGGCCGGTCAGCCACAGGAGCGCGGTCAGGATGATGGCGAGCGCGTCGCGCCGGGCGAGGAGCTTGCCTAACCCGGTGGCCGACAACGCCATGTCGGCCGCCATCGCGCCCTTAGTCTGCACCCCCTCGATCGCGATGCCGCCGATCTCGTAGGCCGGTGGCGGCGGCCGGCCGCGGAGCCAGGCCCAGAGGCGCCCTGCGACCTGGCGGCGGATGAGATAGGGCTCGATGAGCACAGCGACGACGAGTAGCAGCCCGAGGAACACCGGCACCGCGCCGACCGGTAGCGAGAAAACTGCGTTGACCGTGATCTCCTCGTCGCCGATCTTGATGATGCGCGTGATCGGCCAGCCCTCGCGCAATACCTTGTCGAGCAGCACCACCAGAAGGGCGCCAAGGCAGGATCCGGCGACCCGGCCGCGGCCGCCGAGGATCGAGGCGCCGCCGATGATCACGGCGGCAATGACGGTCAGTTCACCGCTGACGCCGTAGAGCGGCGTCACGCCCTTGTCCTGCGCAGCTGACATCAAGCCGGCCAGCGCCGCGCAGAGCGAGGAGATCAGGAAGGCTCGGATGCGCACCCAGTTGGTCGGGATGCCGGCATAGGACGCCGCCTGCTCGTTGCCGCCGGTGGCGAAGGTCTCGTAGCCCCAGCGCGTCTTGGCAAGCACATAGGCGCCGATCACGGCGACAACGAGGAAGATCACGATCTGGTTGTTGAAGCCGAGGAGGTTGGTCTCGCCGAGGTGAAAAAAACCCGGATAGCCGGTCGCCTTGGCAGGGTAGTAGATCGCCTGGCCGTGAGTGAGCGCCAGCACGAAGCCGCGGCCGATGAAGAGGACGGTCAGCGTGGCGATGAACGCCGGCACCTTCAGGATGGTGACGAGCACGCCGTTGATCAGCCCGATCAGCGTGCCGAGCAGCAGGCAGAGGATCGCCGACGTGACGACGCCGAGGTCAAGGAAGTTCGGCGCGAACAGCCTGGCAAAGACGACGGCGACTAGGCCGTAAGTTGAACCGACCGAAAGATCGAGGTCCTTATTGACGATGACGAAGGTCACTCCGACCGCGATGATGGCAACCCGCGAGGTGTCGCGGAGCAGCGAGTGAAACGCTCCTGTTGACCCGAAGAACGCGGGATTGACGAGAGCGCCGCCGAGATAGAGCAGCAAAAGCAAGGCAACGAGCCCCACCTCCCAGCCGCCGACAATCTGGGACGGCGCACGGCCGAGCGATGTGGTCGCGGTAAGCGCCATGGTCTCTTCTGGTCGATTTCCTGCTGCCGCATTGCGGGAGAGCCTGCACTCTCCCGCAATGATTTCAGACGTTCCGAGTGGACTCAGTTCTCGAAGCGCTTGCCGACCTCCTCGACGGTCTCCTTCGTCACCAGTTGGGCGCGTGTGTCGAGGTTGGCCGCCGCGATGCCGCGGTCGATCTCCAGATAGAGCTGCATGACCGGCCAGAAGCCCTGCAAGAAGGGCTGCTGCCCCAGCGCGCCGGTCAGATCGCCGCTCTTCATCGCGTCCTGCTGGGCCGGGCCGAGGTCGAAACCGTAGGCGCAGATCTTGCCGGTCATTCCTGTCTGAGCGACGGCCTTGGCAAGCGCCGGCGTGAACACGTTGTTGCCGGCGAACGCGCCTACGACATCGCCGCGCGATTCGAACAGCGTCACGATGCCGTTCACCGGGTCATTCGGATTGGTGTCTATACCGGTGTTCTCCGGACCCGCGTCGACCTTGAAGGCATCAAGCTTGCCGGCATCCTTCAAGCCCTTGACGATGGCGTTGAAAGCCGAAGTGACGCGGTTGTTCACCTCGATGTTGCCCATTGCGGTCGACGACGGCAGGACGATCGAACCCTTCTCTATACCCTTGTCCGCGAGGCACTTGACGAGCGCCTCGCCGGCGATTGCGGCAGCGGAGGCGTCCTGGCCGGTGTGGCCGATGCCGCTGCGGTTGAGGATCGTGCCGTCAAAGGAATTGGTCGTAGCGACCGGTATGCCCTTCGCCTCGGCGGCCTTGACGATGTCGTTATAGGCGCCGACCTGGGGCGTTGTCATGATCAGCCCGTCGATCGTCGGATCCTGCACGATCTGGTTCAGGATTTCGATCTCGCGGGCAGGGTCGTCAGTCGGCGATTCCGAGCCGAGCAGCAGGACCTTGGCGCCGATCAGGTTGCCGGCGACGGTCGCGCCGACGTAGACCGGATCGAAGAAGCCATTGCCGGCAGTGTGTGTCACGATAGCGAATGTGAGGTGACCATCGGCCGAATGGAAGTCCTTGGTACCGGGGGCCTCCTTTGCGGCTTCTTCGAAGCTGTAGCCGCCGACCGCCTTGTCGACGCCGCCCGATTGTGCGTAAGCGTTCGATACGCCGAGCGATAACGCCGCGGCACATGCCGCGAGCGAGAAAATACGTTTCATGATTATCCTCCCTTGCAACCAACGGTCGGAAGCCGTTCGGGCGCATTTATTCAGGATTCCGAATGCTCCCTCCCACCCCGTATATTCTGCCCAAAGTCTGCCCACGTAAATAGTGCTAGCGCGACGCGGTGTCAGACAGACGAGGAGACTTGGTGTATTGTGATCCCTACCTGGGCCGCATTTCAAAAGGGAGCGACACGGAGAGCACCAAAAAAGTTTCACAAACGCGTAGGGAGGATACCGCGATGAATCTGCGACCAGACCCCACATTCTATCCGTCACCTAGGCTGGCTATGGAAGGGCCGCCGGAAACTCTGGCCTACACGTTGATGCTTAGCCCGGACTTCTCGCAACCCGACGGTTTGGCTGTGGTGAATGTCGATCCAAATTCGCCGGATTTCGGCAAGATCGTCCACACTGTGATCATGCCAAACAAGGGCGATGAGTTTCATCACTTCGGCTGGAATGCGTGTTCTTCGGCGCTATCACCACTGACTGGCCACGCCTTTTTGGAGCGTCGTTATCTGATCATTCCGGGCATTCGTTCGTCGCGCATCTACATAATTGATGTGAAGGGCGGGCCGACAGCCGCCAAGATTCACAAGATCATCGAACCCGCAGAAGTCTTTGCCAAGACGGGCTATTCCCGCCCGCATACGATCCACTGCGGACCCGAGGGCATTTATGTCTCGACCCTCGGCGGCGGCGGCAAGGACGGTACCGACGGTCCTCCGGGCATTTTCATCATGGATTGCCAGACCTTCGATGTCATTGGCCGCTATGAGATAGATCGTGGCGCCCAGGACAAGCACTACGATTTCTGGTGGAACCTGCCGCGCGACTACATGGTCAGTTCCGAATGGGCCCTGCCGCCGCAGTTCGAAAACGGCATCGTCCCTGAGGATCTACTGTCCAACAAGTACGGCCACCGCATGCATTTGTGGGATCTGCGTGCGCGTAAGAACATTCAGACGATCGATCTGGGGGCCAATCACCAAATGGCGCTTGAAATCCGCCCGGCGCATGATCCAGTCCAGCAATACGGCTTCTGCGGCGTTGTAGTCGATACCACCAATCTCGAAGGCTCGATCTGGACTTGGTGGCGCGACGCGGATGGCAAGTTCCAGGCCAAGAAGACGGCGGTCATCCCGCCTCAACCGGCCAATGCCGACGATCTGCCGGATCTTTTGAAGGGTTTCTCGGCGGTGCCCCCGCTGGTCACCGACATCGACCTCAGCCTCGACGATAAATATCTCTATGTGGCTTGTTGGGGTACGGGTGAAATGCATCAATACGATGTCAGCGACCCGATGAAGCCGGTTCTGGCGGGCAAGGTCGAACTGGGTGGGATCGTCAAGAAGACCAAGCACCCCTGTGGCAAGGTCTTCGGCTATGGGCCACAGATGGTCGAGATTAGCCGCGACGGCAAGCGTGTCTATTGGACCAATTCGCTCTATTCGACCTGGGACGATCAGTTCTATCCCGGTGAGCGCGGCGGGGCGATGGTGAAGGCCGATGTTGGCGCCAATGGTGGCCTGACGCTCGACACCAACTTCTTCGTCGAGTTCCCCAAAGGCTATCGAACGCACCAGATCCGACTTGAAGGCGGCGACTGCTCTACCGACAGTTTCTGCTACCCATCGGCCTAGGTGTCGCCCGAACTCCTTTCGACCACAGCCGGCCTCTGGTTTGCTGTGGTCGCCAGCGGGATTTACCATGGCGTAAACCCGGGTATGGGCTGGCCGCTTGCTGTTTCGGCCGCCCTGATGGAACGGCGAGCCTATGCGCTGCCGGGCGCACTTCTGGCGCTGGCGTTCGGGCATCTTGTCGCCATGACGGTGGTCCTCTTGCCCTTCGCGCTGATGACCATGCTGGTTGATTGGCAAACCGAGATCCGCGTTGGCGCAGGTCTAATTGTCGTCGCGCTCGGAGTCTGGCTGCTCTTCAACCGGCGGCATCCTAGATTTCTGGCGCGCGTGCCGCCGTCGCGACTGGCGCTCTGGTCCTTTCTCGTCGCCGTCGCGCATGGCGCCGGCCTGATGCTGGTGCCGATCTACCTCGGCCTGTGCGGCGTCGTTGAAACGGATGCCGGGCACCGTGCCGCGACCGCCCTCATTGCACGAACTGCAGCGCTCTCGATCGGCGTGGCAGCGGTCCACACCGGCGCGATGATCACTGCGGGCGGCGCTTTGGCCTTCGGCGTCTATCGGTGGCTGGGATTAAGGTTTCTTTCGAAAAGCTGGTTTGATCTAGATGTGATCTGGGCGCTAAGTCTAGTTCTGGTCGGGGCGATCGGCGTGTTTTCCGCGCTCTAGTTGGTCACCACGATCCGCGTGTTGCGGAAGCCGGCTTGCCGCACCATCGAATAGAAGGCGGCGGCATTGGACGGGTGCAGTCGCACGCAGCCATGCGACGCTGGGCGCCCGAGAGATTTTACTGCGCCGGTGCCATGGATGGCATAGCCGCCGCGGTAGAACACCGAATGAGGCATCGGCGACATGTCGTATTTGCGCGAATACCACATCCGTGCCGTTCGTTGCGGCCGGTAGCTGCCGCGCGGCGTGATATAGCCTTTGCGCGCCGTGGATACGCGCCATCGGTAGACCGCCCGGCCGTATCTTACAGTCATCGTCTGCGATGACACATCGATCCTTGCAACCAGCTTGGCTGCCCAGCCCTCGACCGAAGAACCGAACAGCATCGTTGCCAGTGCCGCTGCCATGAGAACGGTCTTTTTCATGCGATCAAACCCCTTTGATTGCCCTTGCCTGCCTGCCTTCACGCTATTCTTCATCCTTTAATCGCAAGTGAATGAGGTAACCACACACCTCTGACGAATTCACCAATCCAAAGCAGCGAATTTGAACGATTTCCCGCGATAGTTGCCGTGGCGACATGTAACCACATAACTAGGGCGCGACCCGCCAACAGGCTTGCCAAAACGCACCGTTGGCTGCTCAATTCGTCGAATGAAAGAACTCCTGCTGAAAGCGGTCGATGATCGGGTCGACGACCTGGTCGCGCTGACCGCGGACCTGATCCGCTTTCCGACTATCAACCCGCCCGGCGAGGCCTATCGGCCATGCGCCGAATACGTCGGATCGCGGCTGAAAAAGCGCGGTTTCGAAGTCGAATTCATCCGCGCCGAAGGCACGCCCGGCGACACCGACCGCTACCCGCGCGTCAACGTCGTCGCCCGCTTCGATGGCCGCTCGCCGGGCGCCTGCGTGCATTTCAACTCGCATATCGACGTGGTCGAAGCCGGCGACGGCTGGAGCCTCGATCCCTTCGCCGGCATCGTCAGGGATGGCAAGGTCTATGGCCGCGGCGCCTGCGACATGAAGGGCGGCCTGGCCTCCTCGATCATCGCCGCCGAAGCCTTCATGGAGGTGTTCCCCGACTTTCCCGGCGCCATCGAGATTTCGGGCACGGTCGACGAGGAGTCCGGCGGCTTCGGCGGCGTCGCCCATCTGGCCAGGCTCGGCTATTTCTCCACGCCGAAGGTCGACCACGTCATCATCCCCGAGCCGTTGAACAAGGATCGCATCTGCCTTGGCCATCGCGGCGTCTGGTGGGCGGAGATCGAGACCAAGGGCGAGATCGCGCACGGCTCGATGCCGTTCCTCGGCGACAATGCGGTGCGCCATATGGGCGCCGTGCTAAGGGCTTTCGAGGACGAGCTGTTCCCGGCGCTCGACCGCAAGGTCACGCGCATGCCGGTCGTGCCCGACGGGGCAAAGCGCTCGACCATGAACATCAACTCGATCCATGGCGGCCAGACCGAGGATTTCCGGCCCAGCCTGCCCTCGCCCAATGTCCCCGATTCCTGCCGGCTGACCATCGACCGCCGCTTCCTGCTCGAAGAGGACCTTGGCACGGTCAAGAGCGAGGTGACCGATATCCTCGACCGGCTGAAGCGCGAGCGCAAGAAATTCGACTACGAGATCCGCGATCTCATGGAGGTGCTGCCGCTGATGACCGAGCGCGATGCGCCGGTGGTCAAGGCGGTGGCGCAGGGCATCATGGAGATATTCGACCGCGAGCCCGACTACGTGATCTCGCCCGGCACCTACGACCAGAAGCACATTGCCCGCATCGGCCACATCTACGACTGCATCGCCTATGGCCCGGGCATTCTCGACCTCGCCCACAGGCCCGACGAATGGGTGGGGATATCAGACATGGTCGAATCGGCCAAGGTGATGGCGATCGGGCTCAACGTGCTGCTGAGGGGCGCGGGCGCTCGGTAGCCGGTGATGGGCGGAAAAACATTCCTGCCGGCGCCGCCGGAAAGCACGAAACGCAATTTACTCCTTGGTGAAATCACGCTTCTATCCACCGGGTTTCGAGCATGTTTTTGAACATATCGGGAGTTGCACGATGAAATTGTGGAAAACCATTCTCACCGCTGCGGCCCTGGTGCTGGCCAACGGCGCTTCGGCGCTTGCCACGCGGACCGATCTGGTCATCGGCATCACGCTCGAACCTCCGCATCTCGATCCGACCGCAGGTGCTGCGGCGGCGATCGACGAGGTGCTTTACGCCAATGTGTTCGAGGGGCTGACCCGCATCGGCCCGGACGGCGAGGTGCTGCCGGCTCTCGCCGAAAGCTGGACCGTTTCCGACGACGGCAAGGTCTACACCTTCAAGCTGCATAGCGGTGTGAAATTCCATGACGGCACCGACTTCAATGCCGACGACGTCAAATTCTCGCTCGATCGCGCCCGTGCCGACAACTCCGTCAACGCACAAAAGGGCCTGTTCGCCGCCATCGATACGGTCGAAATGGTCGATCCGGCGACGGTCAGGATCACGCTGAAGAACCCGCAAAGTTCGTTCCTCTACAATATGGGCTGGGGCGACGCGGTCATCGTCGCGCCGGAGACAGCCGACACCAACAAGGAAACGCCTGTCGGCACCGGCCCGTTCAAGTTCCAGACCTGGGCCAAGGGCTCGTCAATCACGCTGATCAAGTCCGACGCCTACTGGGGTGCCCCGGTGTCCCTCGACAAGGCCGAGTTCCGCATCGTCACGGATGCCGCAGCCGCCGTTCCGGCGCTGCTTTCCGGCGATGTTCAGGCCTTCCCGTTCTTCGATCCCGACAGCGTCGCCCAGATCCAGGGCGACCCGCGCTTCAAGGTGGTGATCGGCGCGACCGAGGGTGAGACCATCCTTTCGATGAACAACAAGAAGCCGCCTTTCGACCGGCTGCAGGTCAGGCAGGCGATTTCGTTTGCGCTCGACCGCAAGGCGATCATCGACGGCGCCTCGGCCGGCCTTGGCGTGCCGATCGGCTCGCACATGTCGCCCGCCAACAAGGTCTATGTCGACCTCACCGGTCTCTATCCGCACAATGTCGAGAAGGCCAGGGAACTGCTGAAGGAAGCCGGCCTGGAGAACGGCTTCAAGGCGACGCTGAAACTGCCGCCACCCCCCTATGCGCGACTTGGCGGCGAGATCATCGCGTCGCAGCTTCGCGACGTCGGAATCGATCTGCAGATCGTGCCGGTGGAATGGGCGCAGTGGCTGGACCAGGTCTTCACCAAGAAGGACTACGACCTGACCATCGTTTCCCACACCGAGCCCAACGACATCGATATCTATTCGCGCAAGGATTATTACTTCAACTACGACAACCCGACCTTCGACAAGATCATCGCCGATCTGAACCTCACCTCCGATGAGGCCAAGCGCATGACGCTGCTCGGCGAGGCGCAGAAGATACTGGCCGACGATGCCGTGGTCGGCTTCCTCTACGAACTGCCGAAAGTCGGCGTCTGGGACGCCAAGCTCGAGGGTTTTTGGGCAAATGCGCCGATCCAGGCCAATGATTTGACCAAGGTGAAGTGGACGGAGTGAGGGGCTGCTGGCCAAAGGGGCGAAGCTTGCAGCCGGTGGCACTCCCCTCTGTCCTGCCGGGATGCCTGGCCCGAGCCGCAGCGCAATCGCTTCAGTTCTGCGCTGCCCCTCATCGCCCTGCCGGGTCCTTCTCCCCGTATAGTGACGGGGAGAAGGACGCCTTCGCAAAGGATTTCGCCGATCTCCAGCGTTGCAGAAGGGGTGCCAAGGTTGCGGCCAGCCCCCTTCTCCCCGTCGCTATACGGGGAGAAGGTGCCGGCAGGCGGATGAGGGGCGGCGCCGGCATGAACAATTGGCCGGTCGAGCGCTATCTTTTGTCTGTAGCAACTGTCCTGCCGAGGCCCGTGGCTCGGACCGGCGCGTCCGGCAGGACAGACGGGGACGTGAAAGAGCACTGTCGCCCGATCTTTGCAGGCAGCGCTGCGGTCCTCCCCCCATGACCACCTATCTCCTCAAGCGTCTTGCCATCGCCCTCATCACGCTGGTCCTGGCCTCGATGGTGGTCTTCGCCGTGCTGGAAATCATTCCCGGCGACCCGGCGCGGCTGATGCTGGGCATGAATGCCAGCGCCGACCAGGTCGAGTTGCTGCGCAACCAGATGGGCCTCAACGCGCCGCTTGCCGCGCGCTATCTGCACTGGGCCGGCGGCTTGCTGAGCCTCGATTTCGGTCGTTCCTACACCTATTCGGTGCCGGTCATCGACCTGGTCCGCGAGCGCATCGTGGTCTCGCTGCCGCTGGCCCTGATCGCGCTGGCGCTGTCCACCATCATCGCCATTCCGGTCGGGCTGTTTTCCGCCGGCCGGCACGGACGGGCCGGCGACACGATCGCGATGGGCGCCGCCCAGCTTGGTGTTGCCGTGCCGAACTTCTGGTTTGCGCTGATGCTGATCTACCTGTTTGCCGTCTGGCTGCGGCTGGTGCCGGCCGGCGGCTTTCCGGGATGGAGCGCCGGCGTCTGGCCGGCGCTGAAATCGCTGGTCCTGCCGGCGATCGCGCTCGCTCTGCCGCAGGCGGCGATCCTCGCCCGCGTCACCCGCTCGGCGCTGATCGAAGTGCTGAACGAGGACTATATCCGCACTGCCCGCGCCAAGGGTCTGCCCTATCGCGCGGTGCTGTGGCGGCACGCGCTGCGCAACGCAATGATCCCGGTGCTGACCATTCTCGGCCTGCAGTTCGCCTTCCTGCTCGCCGGCACCATCATCATCGAGAACGTCTTTTATCTCCCCGGCCTCGGCCGGCTGGTGTTCCAGGCGATCACCCAGCGCGACCTGATCGTCGTCGAAAGCATCGTCATGCTGCTGGTCGCCGCCGTCATCGCCGTCAACCTCCTTGTCGATCTCTCCTATGCGGTCGTCGATCCGCGGCTGAGAAGCCGCCAATGACGCTGCGCTTCGACATCCCGGAGGAAAATTTTGCCGACATCCTCGTCAAGGCTTTCACCAACCGCTCGTTCCTCACCGGCTTCGTCATCACTGCACTTGTGGCGGCGGTCGCCATCGTCTCGTTCTTCTGGACGCCTTTTGACGTCACCAGGCTGATCATCGCCGACAAGACCCAGGCACCCTCGCCGGCGCACTGGTTCGGCACCGATCATTTCGGCCGTGACATTTTTTCCATGATCATGGTCGGGGCCCGCAATTCGATCGCCGTGGCGCTGGTGGCGGTCGGTATCGGCATGGGCGTTGGCGTGCCACTCGGCGCCCTTGCCGCGGCGCGCGGCGGCGTCGTCGACGAGGCGGTGATGCGGCTGAACGATCTCGTCTTCGCCTTCCCTGCCCTGCTGTCGGCGATCATGATCACCGCCATCTTCGGCCCGGGCGCGCTCAACGCCATCATCGCCATCGGCATTTTCAACATCCCGGTCTTCGCCCGCGTCGCCCGGGCCGGCGCGCTGGCGATCTGGCCGCGCGAATTCATCCTCGCCGCGCGTGCCGCCGGAAAAGGCAAAGCACTGATCACCATCGAACACGTGCTGCCCAACATCGTTACTTTGCTCCTGGTACAAGGCACCGTTCAGTTCGCGCTCGGCATCCTGGCTGAAGCCGGGCTTTCCTATGTCGGGCTCGGCACACAGCCGCCGATGCCGAGCTGGGGGCGGATGCTGTTCGACGCCCAGACGCGCATGGGGATGGCGCCGTGGATGGCGATCTTTCCAGGCATGGCGATCGTCGTCACCGTGCTTGGACTGAACCTGCTCGGCGACGGTATTGCCGACATCCTCGACCCAAAATCGCGGCGGCAGCGATGAGCCTGCTCGAAATCGAGAAATTGTCGCTGACGATCGGCGACACGCCGATCCTGAGGGATGTCGAGCTCGCCGTCGCGCCCGGCGAGGTGATGGGGCTGGTCGGCGAATCCGGCTCGGGCAAGTCGATCGCGGCATTGACGGTGATGCGGCTTCTGCCCTGGGCGGCGCGCGCCAGCGGGCGCGTCGTCTTCGACGGCATCGACATCCTCGCGGCCAGCGAAGACCAGATGTGCGCGCTGCGCGGCGATGATATCGGCATGGTTTTCCAGGAGCCGATGACGGCGCTGAACCCGGTCAAGACGATTGGCGAGCAGGTTGCCGAAGGCATACGCTGGCACACCAGGGCAAGCCGCGCTGACGCCGAGGACCGCGCCCGAAAAATGCTCGACCGGGTCGGCCTGCCCGCAGCGCAATTTCCGCTGTCGCGCTATCCGCACGAGCTTTCCGGCGGCCAGCGCCAGCGTGTCGTCATCGCCATTGCCTGCGCGCTGAAACCAAAACTGCTGATCGCCGACGAGCCGACGACGGCGCTCGACGTCGTGCTGCAGGCGCAGATCCTCGACCTGTTGCGCGACCTGGTCGCAGAAAACCGCATGGGCCTGCTGTTGATCTCGCATGACCTAGCGGTGGTGACCGAAATGGCGGAGCGCATCACCATCCTGCGCCACGGCGAAGTGATGGAGGCCGGCGACACGGCGCGCACCCTGTCCGAGCAGCTTCATCCCTACACAAGACAACTGGCGCAGGCCTCGATGCATGTGCCGGCGCGTGCCAGGACGCACGAGGTCGGCCAAGACAACCCCCAGCTCCAGGCTGCCAAACCTCTTCTTCAAGGAGCCAAGCCTCTTCTTCAGGGAGCCAGACCTCTTCTTCAGGTAGAGAGCGTGACGCGGGACTATCCGGGACGGCGCAAATCGCTGCTGCAGCGCGCGGTTCCGACCCGCGCCGTCGACGATGTCTCGTTCTCGATCGATCCTGGGCAGTCTGTGGCGCTGGTCGGGCGTTCCGGTTGCGGCAAGTCCACGCTTGCCCGCATGGTCCTGGCGCTGGACGGGCCGACATCGGGAACGATCCGGTTTCGCGGCGAAGTCATCACCGGCAAGAGCGAGGCTGAGCTCAAGCCGGCGCGCCGCGACATGCAGGTGGTGTTCCAGGACCCTTACGGCTCCTTCGATCCGCGCCAGAAGGTGGAAAAACTGGTCGCCGAGCCACTGCATGTCCTGGAGAAAAGGCCGACCAATGCAGAGCGGCGCGAGATGGTGGCAAAGGCCTTGCACGAGGTCGGCCTTGGTCCACGCGACATGGACAAATACCCGCACGAATTTTCAGGCGGCCAGCGCCAGCGCCTGTCGATCGCCCGCGCCATCATCACCCGCCCCAAGCTGGTCGTCGCCGACGAGCCGGTCTCGGCGCTCGACGTCTCGATCCGCGCCCAGATTCTCGACCTGTTCGCCGAGCTCAACCAGAAGCTCGGCGTTGCCTATCTGTTCATCACCCACGATCTGACCGTTGCCCGCGCCATTACCGACCAGGTGATGATCATGCATGCCGGCAAGATCGTCGAGCGCGGCAGGACGAGCGACGTTCTCGACCATCCGCAGTCCGAAGCCGCCAAGGCGCTGGTCGCTGCGGCCCCGGACCTGCACCGCGCGATTGCCCGGCGGTTACAGGAACAGGGGTGAACAGCCGACCGTCGGGAGAGGCTTACTCTTCGGCCTTCACCACATCGGCCGGGCTGATGTCGAGCAAGTCGAGGGTGCGGCGCAAGAGCTGCATCTCTGTCCCGGCAAGTTGCGAATCGGCCTTGGCGATCTCGGCCATATGGCGGGCAAGCAGGCTGCGCCTCTCGACGTCGAGGTCACGGAACTGCGCGATGGCTTGCGAGCCGTTGGTCTCGTAGCCGAACTCGTTGAGATATTCGATGACGCTGTCGATGCTGGCTTCCGGAATGCCGAAGGCTTCCCGGCAGATGCGCCTGAAGGCGGCCATTTCGCTCTCGTTGACCGTGCCGTCGGCCAAAATCATGCGAAACAGCATCAGCAGTTCCGCCGACAGCACCGGATCGTCCGCGACCTTGCGCACGCCGGGGTCGCCGTCGAAGATCGAGCGTATCTGCTCCAGCAATGCGAATGCCATCAGCGACCCCTTTCCGATTCGTTGCAAATAGGTAGCGCGGAATCGGCCTTGCGCAAATGGTCGGCTGTGGTTCGACAGGGCAATCGCTTTCAGGTTTTGAATTCGGCTCCTCGCCCTTTTCCGGCCATTGGCGCTGCCCCTCACCTGCCTGCCGGCATCCTCTCCCCGTATAGTGACGGGGAGAGGGGCGCTCCCATCGAAGGTTTCGCCAATCACCAGCGTTGCAGAATGTTCACCGAGGTCGCCACCGCTGTCCAGTTGATAGATGGGTAACACTTTGAACCGGATACATGGGTTACAGTTTTCCCCCTGTCGTGTCCGCCGC